>JAJYZU010000193.1 GCA_021799755.1 Thermoplasmata archaeon | reverse complement strand
CAGGAACAGTATCACAGGGGAAGAGGCAGATTACTATGCTGTGAAGGAAGAAAGAGGTTTTCTGTCACTGGCTCTCGAGGGACTCCTCAGAACAAGGCTTCACTATAAATCGGTGAAGGGATCCGATCCAGTTTACGCTCAGAGAGATACTGCATTAAAATGGATGCTGCTCACCTCATTTGGATATACAGGATATAAGAATGCAAAATTTGGAAAGATCGAGGTCCATGAATCAATCACCTCCACGGGGAGAAAATGTCTCTCAGATGCCATGAAGATCGCCGAATCAATGGGATTCTCAGTCATACACGGTATAGTCGATTCTCTCTGGATCAGCGGGAAGGGATCAATAGATCGCCTGCTTTCCGCAATAAAGGAAAGGACCAGAATAGACATAGTGGCAGACGGCCAATATGAATGGATAGCATTTCTTCCGTCACGAAGCGAAATAGGTGCTGTCAACAGGTACATAGGATTGAGGAAAGACGGATCTTTCAAGGTTCGCGGCATCGAGATAAGGCAGAAAAACTCACCCGGGATAGTCAGGAAGTTCCAGATGGATGCACTGGCAACTTTACAGAACTGCAGAAATGTATCGGACATCTCTTCCAGATATGATACAATAAAGAACCTGGAGAGAAGCTATATTGAGAAGATCAGGCAGTCTGACAGTGATGATTTCCGCATAAGGGTTTCACCTTCAAAATGGAAGGATCAGTACAGGGTCAGGAACATGACAAAGAGGGCGATGGAATCATTCGGCAGTGAGGTTGAAATCATGCCAGGGCAGGAATTTTATATCTCCGTTATAGACAACAGGAGAAATCTGTTTGACGTAGATGATTCAAATCATGGAATAGACAGGGAATTTTACAGGAAAATTCTTGAAAGATCCTTCGAAAGCTTTGATTTCATAATCTCATGGGCAAGAAAATCAATAGGTGTATCAGAGAAGCCTTTCAATAAGACTCTGGATCTTTTCTGAAAGTACGGATACAGGAAGATCGTTTATTTCGATCACCTTGTTCACTCCTCTCCGATCTCCAAGCCCAATAATCTTACTCTCTATCAGTCCGGAATTCTCAAGTTTTCTCAAAATCCTGTACAGATTGAAATTCCTGATCCTGGGCATGCTGTATTCTTCCCGAAGCTGTGCAGCAGACCTGGAAACACAGCTGACATTGGTTCTTATGCCGCTCCCGATGCACTTGCATATGGAAAGCAGGGCAATCAGTTCACCCGCATCAAGCTCCGAAAGCTTGCTCTCTGTAAAGAAGGGGTTGATCATCGCTCTTGCAGCTCGCACATCGTCGCTGGATACGTAATCCCCACCCCTGTACTCGGCAAGGTGGGCAGCCTTCTGAAGGAGTTCTATGGCGACTCTTGCGCTCCCAAACTGCTCCGCTATGCCTGCTATGAAATCAATAAGAACATCATCATAAGCAGACTCAACAAGGCTCTGGTCGCAGCGTTCCTTCAATATTCCGAACAGCTCACTCCTCGTGTAAGGGCTGAATTTGAGCATGAAAACAGGGTATCCCGGCCTTATGAGATCTCCCTGGACGTAGATCATGGGATTCTCGATTGAAATGAGCATGGTGGACAGTCCAAACCCGTAGGACTCGCTGGCCATAACAAGGCTGCGGAAACCTTCCGGATCGGATCTGACCACGTTTCTTGCCTCATCTATGATCAGCAGTATGTTTTTCTTCTTTTCCAGGGAGAGGGTTTTCATCGTCTTGAAAATGTAGTCGAATCCGATGTTGCTCACGGTGTTAATCCTGCCCATTTTCATTAGGGCATCCGAGATGACCTGCCTCAGGCTTGAGGAGGAAAGCGCGTTCTCATAAACGGTTATGAGATCACTATTTTCCCTGATGATATATTTGGCGGTCACAGTTTTGCCAACGCCAGAATTACCATAAGCCATAAGCGTTGAACCTTTTCCCTCCCGCAATGGTGCAACGAGATTCTGATTTATGTACTTGATTTCCCTGGACCTGAGATTGATCTTTTCCGGAATATATGATGAATCGAGAGGTTCAGGATCACGTACAAGCAGCATGATGAACCTGTCCTGATTCGTTACCTGAATTTTAAGTTTCAATTCGGGTTATGAAAGAATATCATTAACACCCGAAGGAAATGAAAAAGACCATGAGGTTCAGTTTCACCCCGTAGTGACATCCTTAATGAGTGCTCCGGGGGTCATCGATTCAACGTATTTCATGGTCTCATTGTCCTCAAAATATACAAACGTGCCCTTTATCCCTCTTGTTAGAAGTATTCTGTAGCGGTTGACCATGAGCTCCCTTGCCATCTGAGTGTTCGTGACTGAAAGCCGCTTGAGGGAATTCTGACCTCCCACATCATCTGTGATGGCACCGGGATCTATTTTCCATCCATTCCTCCAGACAAGATCCTTTCCCCAGATTACGCCCACAAAGTCGGCCTCGAATCCCTGTGAACCATATACGGAGGCACACTTCTTCAGCACATCCACCTGATCTATCCAGTAGGCCGGGTACTCAGTTTTAGGGTCCATCAGCCATTCTATATGCGGTTCCCTAATTCTCACCTTGACCTTTCTTCCTTCGCTCTCAGTGAAGGATGCAACAAGAGCAACCTTTTCCCC
>JAJYZU010000192.1 GCA_021799755.1 Thermoplasmata archaeon | reverse complement strand
TCAGCGTGGATGCAAACTGCGATTACACGATAAGCGACATAGAGATGCTCAGGAATCTCGACAAATACAACCTTGCTTATATCGAACAACCTCTTGCACATGACAGCATCGTTGATCATGCTGCTCTAAGACAGGCGATTTCCACAAAAATCTGCCTCGATGAATCCATTACATCACCTGACATTGCAAGGGAAGCGTTCCAGATCGACGCTGCTGATATAATTAACATAAAGCCGGGCAGGGTCGCTGGTCTTCAGAACTCTCTCGAGATAGCTGAGATCGTCAATAATTTTGGCGGACACTGCTGGGTCGGTGGAATGCTGGAAACAGGGGTCGGCAGAAGCTTCAACATTGCGATTGCGTCTAACACATTGATTGACATGCCCGGCGATACCTCGCCAAACGACAAATACTTCGTGAAAGATATAGTGAGGAACACCTTCAAGATGGAATCGGGCAGGATATCACCGTTTGAGTCACCCGGGATTGGCGTGATCATAGACGACGAGTTCTTTGAGAAGTCAACAGTGGAAAGTGGAGAGATTGCCCTCGGAAAGTGAATTCTCCAAAAAATGGGAAAGTTTCAGGGATCTGTATTTTAATGATATATTACATGATATAAAGGATCTCGTAGAAACTGAAACACCATCTGATTCTACTGAGCTGCTGGAAAAAGGTATCGGCAAAATCATGGAAATCATAAAGTTTAGAACTGGAAACACTCCAGAAGTAATAATCAGCAATGAAAAGAAATCTTTATACTGCAGTTTTTTCAATGGCGAAAAAGGAAGGAGGATACTGCTTCTTTGCCATTACGATACTGTCTGGCCGGCCGGGACATTAAAAACAATGCCATTTTTGCTGAAGGATAATATTGCGTCCGGTCCAGGCGTGTTTGACATGAAATCAGGCATAATTATGTCGATATGGGCAGTAAAGTTTCTTCAGGAGATAGGCGGGTCCAGAAATCCTGTCGAGATATTGATAACACCTGATGAGGAGATAGGCAGTGAATCCTCCCGTGCCTTAATAGAACAGATAGCAAAAAAATCGAGTGCAGTAATTGTCATGGAGGCAGCAATTGGTGAATCGGTGAAGGTAGGACGTAAGGGTGTCATGGATTTCACAGTAGACATTTCAGGCAAAGCGGCGCACGCGGGCCTGGATCCGGATAAGGGAATAAGTGCAATTTCCGATCTGGCAAGAATTATACCGAAGATTGAGAGCTGTGCTAATCCAGAAATGGGAACTACAGTCAATGTGGGTCTGATTAACGGCGGGAGCCGTACAAACGTTGTTGCAGCCTTCGCTCAGGCAAGAGTGGATGTCAGGATCACGACCATGGAGGAAGCAAAGAGGGTTAGTGCCTGCTTTGATCGGATATCTAAGGAAAAGTACAGGTCAACCGTCATCTTAACGGGAGGATTAAACCGCCCTCCAATGGAAAAGAATAAAAAAACAATGGATCTTTTTGAGGAGGTTTCAAGGATTGGATCGAAATTTTCCTTTAAATTAGAGGGAGTTGAAGTCGGCGGGGCAAGCGATGGAAACTTTGTTTCGGCAGCCGGGCTACCGGTGATAGATGGGATGGGTGCTGTCGGCGACGGGGCTCATTCCCTCTCCGAAAGAATAGATGTGACCAAAACGATCAACAGAATACTGCTAATTTCGTCAATCATTAATTATCTCTGAACGCAATGGAAAAATTTGTAGGATCATAAGGATAGTATAGATATGGAAAAAATTTCAATCGATGAAACATATCTAAAAGCCCGTTCTATAAGTTCCTTGAGTACAAATGCTTCCGGTTCCATAATTTCATATATTTCGTCTTCAACATACAAGGAAAAGGAGAAGGCTGTCGAAAATTATATTGCAATACGCAGGACAGATAATGGAGATCTTATCAGGAAAATTTCTGAAACTGATACCAACTTAAGTTCACCGTCTTTAACAAAGGGAGGGGACAGAATTGCCTATTTTTCAAAGAAAGGGCATGAGCATTTTCTTGTGATAGACAGAACCGATTCAGAGAATCCTCTAAAGATTTCACTGCCGGATGAACCGTATTCTCTGGAATGGTTCGATGGAAACAGAATTGTATTCCTGCAGAAGGAGCCCCTTTCTGAAGATGAGAAGAAGAAGATTGACTCCGGCGATGATGGCTTTTTTGTAGATCATGAAGACAGATTCAGGTCTCTTTACCTGTATGATCCACTGTCCGGAATAAGAAAAATTACGTCAGGTATGCAGGTCTGGGAATTCAGCTGTACCGGAAAGAGTATAGCCATGGTTGCTTCTTCAAAGCCGGATGAGTCTTCATGGTATACATCGAGACTTTACCTTTTGGTTCCGGAAAGTGGAAGTCTCAAGGAAATATACAACCCTGACTGGAGACAGATAGCAAGACCAAGATTATCACCAGATGGTTCCAAAATAATTTTCCTGGAATCACTGATGAGTGACTTTGGTGTGTTCTCAGGTGACATAATAGAGGTTGACCTAAAGAGCGGGAATAAGAAGAATATTACGGAGAATTCCAAGAGATCATACCAGGGATTGAACTGGCACGGCAGCGAAGAATTTTATTCCATCTATACAGAAGAGGGATCAAGTGGGCTGTCGTTATTTCAGGGAACTA
>JAJYZU010000191.1 GCA_021799755.1 Thermoplasmata archaeon | reverse complement strand
TTCACAGTGGACTTTTCCATGTTGAATTTCTCCGGGAAACCAAAAGGGGTGAGTATGAATATTATTGCCCCCTTCCTGACATTATCTTTTATTTTTTCCAGGCAGTCTGCTATATCAAATGTTCCTGACGGTTTCATCTCCGAAACTGCCTTTTCAAGACGGTCAATGTTTCTTGAATTCTTTTCTGGTTTGAAATAAACCGTCTGGGTACTTGAGGTAAGGAGGAAACCCACCCCATCATGGTTCTTGACGATGCCATAGCTCATTGCTATGACCTGCGAGATCATCACGTCAAATAAGAGATGGTTGGGTGGTCCCTGGTTCACGGAATCACTGTAATCCATGACGAAGACAACGTCGACCTGCCTCTCCTCTTCCATCTGCTTGATGTAGAGATCTTCGCCGTTCTGGATTCCGTAGCGGCTCCATGCAACATATCTGAAATCATCCGAGGTGTCATATTCCCGGATCCCATAGAAATTGTAACCCTGACCGACTTTTCTTGAGATGTGGAGTCCCCTGGTGTAGATTAGATTGCTGTATCTTTCGGAACGTCTGCCCAAAGTGTCTGAAGTGGATGGGGCAACCTTCACCTCCATGTTTGCAGTGAGGGAATAAGTTGCAAGAGCAAGGTGCAGTGGATCATCTGCACTCATCAGCAGAGGGCCAATCTCGTATCTGCCTATTGCTGTGGCTGAAATACTGTATTTTCTTACCACGGTCTCTGACGGCGCAAGCCTGATCTCTCCTTTAAAATCGCCCCTCGTCTGGAATACCGACGAAAGTGAGTCAAAATAGTTGAAATGAAGCGTGAGCTTTGAATTATTGGTAAATGAGATAACAGTTTCAACAAACTCACCCTTCCTTGAATAAGGCTTTTTCATATCCCTTGAAACTGAAACCAGCTTCATAGCGGATGCATGCCCAAGATTAAAAATCAGGATGTCAGATGATATGATCGTTATCATCAGCAGGAAGAAAATAATTGCCGTACTGAAGCCGAGTATAACAGACTCTAACAAACCGTATACCAGAGATCCAATGATTGCAAATCCGGTTCTCCTTATCATTGTGGAGCTTCCACATCCGCAAGGATGCTGTCTATTATCTTATTCACTTCCTCTGTTATATTATTCCCGGCGGAAACCATGGCCTCTGGATTGAGGATAAGCCTGTGGTTAAGTAATTCATGACTCATCGTCTTTATATCTTCCGGAATGACATAATCCCGTCCGTTGATGAGGGCGTTTGCTCTGGCTGCTTTCAGGTATTTGGCAGTGGTCCTCGGGCTGGCGCCAATATAGACCATGTTGTGAGTTCTGGACTTCCTGATTATATCGACAACATAGTTCATGATTTCATCTGAAACATAAACTGAGTTTACCTTCTTCCTAATGTTGATTATTTTTTCTGGAGTCAGCTCACTGTTCCTATCAGATTCAATGTTCTGAGATTTTAAAATATCAATCTCTTCTTCCCTTGAAGGATAGGTAAGGATATATCTAAAGAGAAACCTGTCCATTAGGGCTTCGGCAAGCGGAAAGGTCCCCTCCTGCTCGATTGGGTTCTGTGTGGCTATGACAAAAAATGGTTCTGGGAGGTTCTCGGTGATTCCACCTGTTGATACATGCTTCTCCTCCATTCCCTCAAGCAGTGCACTGTGAACCTTTGGTGGGGTACGGTTCAGTTCGTCAGCCAGCAGTATATTGCCGAAAATCGGGCCTTTCCGGAACTCCATCTTCCTTGTCTCAAGGTTGAAAACAATTCCGCCTGTCACATCCGAAGGAAGCATATCAGGCGTGAACTGGATCCTCTTGAAAACTAGGCCGAGGTTTGCGGCAAACTCACTTGCAAGCATGGTTTTTGCAAGCCCTGGCACTCCCTCAAGTAGGACATGATTGTCGCTCAGGAGTGCAACGAACATGAATCTGACTATTCTTTCGGAACCTATAACTTTCCTGCCTATTGAGCGCTGTATGGTGTAAATTGTGTCTCGAAATGACTTCAGGTCACCTGTTTCCATTATTTCCATATTATTGCCTTCCTGAATTTTCTCTGCCTAAAGATTCCAGTTCCGCCTCAAGATCAACAAGCCTTCTAAGAGTGTCCTTTCTCCTTTCAACTGCCCTTTTTTTCAGGAATCTTATGCTTGATGTCATCCTTCGGTTATACCTTGTGTATTCCTTTATCAGCTTTCTATACTTTTTGTACTTTAATTTAGCCTCGTTAAAATTCCTGCTTATATCTGAAACTGTTTTACTGTAATTTTCCCTCATTATATCGGCAACCTCCACGTTGAATTCATCTTCCGGAAGCTGGAATATTTCCCTTCTTGACTCAAAACTGGGAAGTGAATCTATCCTCTGCTTCTTTGTATATCTCTGAAGCGTAAATGAATATGCAAATAAGATTGCGACTGGAATTGTGAATTTAAGCATATCCACTGGTGATGAAAGCATCTGATGCAGGGACCCAAGAAAATCGGAATAGATAGTTCCAAGTATGGATGATCCACTCAAACAGCGTCCTCCGAACTGACCTG
The DNA here is from genome assembly GCA_021799755.1 of Thermoplasmata archaeon. The sequence continues at coordinate 105 of JAJYZU010000191.1, read as the reverse complement.
CTTCTCAACCTCTGCGTAATAAAGCTTCATTATGTCCATATAGCTGTAAATGTCTTCAAGCCGCTGTATTATTGTCTCAGAATCCGGGTTCCAGTTTTCGCTGAA
>JAJYZU010000190.1 GCA_021799755.1 Thermoplasmata archaeon | reverse complement strand
ATTTGAAGATAATTATTCATAAATAATGCTGCGTGATTCCAGCCTGTGCTTGAGATATATTCTGGAAACAGCAGAGCCGATATCGATACACTCGGAGCTTACCTCTCATCTTTGAGGATTGGATCAGTAGAGGTTCTAAAAGAATCTAAGGATGGGCACCAGACCCATGGGGGGTGTGCAGTTCTTTCTCCCTTTGCCAACAGAATCAGGAAAGCAGAATATACGTTTGAGGGCGTCAAGTACAGTCTGCCAAAGAACTCCGGTGAACACTCTATACATGGACTTCTCAGGGACTATAGATGGAATATCGAAAAATCTGTAAATAACAAGGTTGCTGTTTTAAGCAGCGTGCTGAAGCACCCCGGTTATCCTTCTGAATTGTACTCGAAATTGACCTATTCGATTTCAGAGGACAGTTTTTCAGTCGGTTATTTGGCTTTCAATACAGGGTCCGCCAACTGTCCACTACTGATCGGTTTTCATCCATACTTCCTGACCGGAAATAAATGGAAACTGGACTACAGGGGCAACATCATTAAACTGTTGTACAGGGATCAGTTTTTTCCCAGTGGAGAGACAGAAACTGCTGATCTCAAGTCAGAGGACCTGCATATATCTGCGCTGGATAACTGCTTCCGCTTTGACGGAGATCTCCGGTTGATCTCTGATAACGGAACTCTTCTGATCAGGAGGTCGAACATGCCATATCTGGTGATCTACAATGGAACCTTTGCGGGAAACGACTCTGTGGCAATTGAGCCCATGACAGGAGCGCCTGATGCCTTTAACAATGGCATTGGTCTTCTGAGGCTGAGACCCGGTGAGTCCTTCAGTTGTGGCTTTGGGATAACCGTTGAACAGGAAATAATAGGTTCACTCTGATCGGTAAAAATCGGTAAAAAATAGAAATAAAATATAAGTGGTGTTGGTATAGGGAATTATGGAACCGACCCCCGGGACTTCCGATTTTGATTTTATAGTGAGCCTTGCTAAAAGGATTATTCCTGTTAAGGCAATATCGCCTTTTGCTGGCGGTAAAGGTGAGTCGGATAGAATCGATGAGATCGAATTCATTCTGAAGGAACTTGGTTATGATACATACACTAGATACGATGTAATTGATGAAAGCCAGACAAAGCGATCCAATCTGGTTCTTAAGATGGGGCAGCAGGAGAAGACTTTATGGTTCATCCCGCACGTTGATACCGTTCCTGCAGGGGATATCAATCTGTGGACAAGGGATCCGTTTAAAGCCACCGTCGAGGGAAACAGAATATACGGCAGAGGATCGTCCGATAACCTTCAGGCTGTCTTTCTTTCACTGTATATGCTTAAGAAGTTTGATCCTTCCAGGCTCAAGTACAATCTTGCAATTGCCTTTGTTGCTGACGAGGAAATGGGAAGCAAATACGGGATACAGTACCTGATATCGCAGAACATATTCCACAAAGATGACCTGGTGATCGTTCCTGATTGGGGTGTCCCGGATGGAAGACAGATCGAGATAGCTGAAAAGAGCATACTGTGGCTGAAATTCACGGTGATTGGCAAACAGGGGCATGCCAGCAAACCTTCTGAGGCAGTCAATGCATCGAAACTGGGAATGAAATTCATGCTCGAACTTGATGCAATGCTCCATGACAGATTCAAGGATACAAATGACCTGTTCAGCCCAAATGTGTCCACGTTCGAAATAACCAAGCATGATTTGAACGTGGAAAATATCAACACGATTCCTGGCAAGGACACCTTCTACATGGACTGCCGTATACTTCCCAAATATGACCTGGATATTGTGCTGGACGAGATAGACAGGTTGCTGAGAAAATTTGAGACAGACAACAAAGTCAAGATCACAATAGAACCGGTTCAGCGTGAGCAATCTCCTCCGCCAACATCCAAGGATTCGGAGATCGTGAAACTACTTTCATCAGCCATAGCGCAGGTATCCGGATCAGAACCGTCGCTGATTGGAATAGGCGGGGGCACGTGTGCAGCATTTTTCAGGAATCTTGGGATAGAAGCTGTTGTTTGGAGCACAGCGTTCAATGAAATCTACCACCAGGTAGATGAATATTGTGTTATCGATCACATCTTCAACGATTTCAAGGTAATGGAGAAAATACTCACAGTATAATTATTCCCCATCTGATTTTGCAAGGTCGCGAAGCCTTCCCTCGCCGTCTATCTCATCCACTATTTCGGCGACCTGTTTCGGCACGTCGGAGCGCCAGTCGCCGCCATTTATCATTTTCTCCCTTATTCTTGTACCGGACCATCTGGCTCTGTTAAGAAGAGATACTGACTGCACCTCGTATTTCTTTTCAGAAAACAGGCGTTTAACCAGCGGATTGTTGGTATAAACCTTGGAAAATTTAGGGGTCAGTGATTCCACATGAGCAACCCAAAGGGGATTCGAATTCACATCCTCTATGGGTACGAGGTAAAAATCATATATCTTATTTTCTTCAAGCGATCTCGAAATCATCAGGTGTCTTTCTCCTGCCGTGAACGGATCCTTAAGCGTGTGTGAATACTGTGCGCTCCCGATTCCTATTATCACCGAGGAGTTTTCCCGAAGTATGGATCGTATCACCTCAAGATGCCCAAGGTGGAAAGGCTGAAATCTGCCCACTACCAAAGCTCTCATT
>JAJYZU010000019.1 GCA_021799755.1 Thermoplasmata archaeon | reverse complement strand
GGCCAGGGAAAGTGCAATGAATGCTCTCAGGCGCTACCTCCCTGAAATAGACCTGGATAAACCGATACCGGCTGAAATACTGGAAAAAATGCAGGTTACGGAAAATGATTTCATGGAAGCGCTTAAGGCCATAGAACCTAGCAGCCTCAGGGAAGTTACAGCGGAAATTCCAAATGTCAAATGGGACGACATTGGAGGGCTGGAACAGGTAAAAACGGAATTGAAGGAGGCAGTGGAACTACCATTACTCAATCCGGACGTCTTCAAGAAACTTGGTATCCGTGCCCCTAAGGGATTTGTCCTGTACGGGCCTCCAGGTGTTGGAAAGACTTTGCTTGCGAAGGCTGTTGCAAGTGAGAGTCAGGCGAACTTCATTTCAATTAAAGGACCGGAGGTCCTGAGCAAGTGGGTCGGCGAAAGCGAAAAGGCAGTCAGAGAAATATTCAAGAAGGCAAAACAGGTCGCACCCTGTATAGTGTTCCTGGACGAGATTGACTCTATCGCCCCAAAGAGGGGAAGTTACGGTGATTCTGGTGTGACAGAAAGGATCGTGAATCAGCTCCTGACATCACTGGACGGAATAGAAGTTCTGCAGGGTGTGGTGGTCATAGCAGCCACGAACAGACCGGATATACTGGACAATGCTCTGCTCAGGGCAGGAAGATTTGACAAGTTAATTTACATTCCAGCACCTGACAGGGACAGCAGACTGAAGATACTTCAAGTGCACACCTCAAACATGCCGCTAGGAAAAGACGTCAAGCTTGACCTTATCGCCGATCAGACTGAGGGGTATGTAGGATCAGACCTGGAAAATCTCTGCAGGGAGGCCGGGATGATGGCATATAGAGAGAACCCTGATGCTTCGCAGATCATGCAGCGTCATTTTGAAAGGGCAATGAAGACGGTAAAACCATCCGTAGACGAGAATGTGATAAAATTCTATGAAAATATATCTGCAAACCTTGGAAAAACAATAAGGGAGAAGAGAAAGGACATAGAAGATCTTGGACTTTACCAGTAGTCTGAGAACTTTTAATAGTCCCTTCACATTCTTTTTTCACATGAAGAAATATCTGTTTGACCTGATATCGAAGGACGTTGTTACAACTTCTGGGCAGATGATAGGCAAGGTTCATGATTTCGTCTTTGACACAGATCGTGGACAGATCGTGAGCGTGCTTGTGGAACCCGTTAGAGAAATAAGCGTCAGAGAATTCCAGAAAGATGCTGAGGGTTTCTATTCCGTTTCTCTTAGAAATATAACTTCAATGGAAGATTTTGTGGTGGTTGATCCCTCAATCAAATGATTCTTTCAAACGAAATCAATTCTGTTAGTTTACAGCAGGAGAGTCTGATACATACCTGAGTATGGCAGCCAGCCCACCAAATGCTTTCTTGAGAAGCTTACCCTCTTCACTCTCCTCTGATATCAGTTCCACTTTGGCACCAGAAGCCTCAGCAAGTTTGAAGAGATAATCCACAAGATCCTCCTTCTCCTTCAATACCATGGGCGTTGAACATTTTGGGCAGTTAACTGGTTCATCTTTTTCCTTGTGCAGTTCTATTTCGTTCCCACAGGATGGACACTGGTAGAGCAGCCTGTACTTGTTCAATCCCTCTGATATGAGAACTAGATCAACCTTCTTCTCTTGGAGCCCCTTGACCACAGCACTTTCCCCATAGATGCCCAATCCTCCGTTCACCTTGCTTATCTCGAGCATGAAACGATCCATCAGATCCTTCTCTCTCGAAATCTGCATATCTTTTATAGTTCCTGAAGCCTTTTCAACAAGTTCTCTGAGTCCAGTTTCGTCGGTGTAACCAATATCAAACGGATCGGCCATTTTTTTCTTTATCTCTGGTCTCAAATATTCCTTTTCAAGAAAATACTCTTTGGTTGCACCAGGGCCTCCTATGAACACCGCTTTCATTTCCCTTATCTTTGGCATGAACGCATTGTTTGCAATCTCCCCAATCTTCTTGAAAAATTCATGGGCAGCGATTTCAATGAGCCTTTCATATCTTCGCGATGATTGGCCCCCTTGATGATGCTTGCTGGGAACAAGGGATTGCTCATTCGAGACAACATCTATACTGGTTCCGTTGAGAAATCCTATTGTGGCCTCTTTTCTGTCAATCACTATGAGGCCATATATTTCTTTATTTTCCAACTGGACCCTCAACTGCTCAAGATGAAAAACAGAGTCGCACTTGTACATGAATGTCTGAATTGGGTCTGGTGGCTCTATAATTTTTGTAAACATCTCAGTCTGATCGCCTCGTGTAGCGACATGCCCAACGAAAAAGACGAGACCGTTGGAAGGTGGAGACTTATAGTACTTCAGCCGTGACATTATGGATTCGATCGCTGCGAGTACGTTTTTCCTGGTCGACTTGGACTTTATATTTGATGATGTTGAATACTCCTCTCTCAGGTACTGTATAACATCGTAAATCTGCTTATCCGGCGGTACGTACAATGAGATCAGTTCTGTACCTCGACCTCTTTGTTCTGCAATTTCCTGAATTGCTCTTTTAAACTCGTATTTCCTGATTTGTAGATCGCCATCGGACATTTCAATAGAAAGTTTATGAATGTATATAATGCTAATCCTAGTATCTACTGAAATTCACTCATCTACGTGATGAGCTCAAGGAGTTCATTGCTCGATCGTGGTGGGTTTCCAATCTGACATAATAAATAAAACAGCAAGATTTGATAGATGAAAAGCAATCGCTTAGTTTTTATCTGTTACTGCGTTCTCACCAGTATGAAGACTGCGGTTATCTCACTCGGTGGATCAATAATTTCCGGAGATCCACTTGACTTTGAACTGATCCTCTCCCTGAGCAAGAAACTCCAGTCTATGGATGATTTTGACCATCTCGGCATCGTTGTAGGCGGTGGCAAACTTGCGAGATCATACATCGAGAAACTCAGGGAATTCGGGATAAATGAGAATATCCTTGATGAGATAGGCATCAACGCAACCAGAATGAATGCACTCTCCATTGCATCTTTTTTTGAAAACTCCAACACGAAGATACCAGAAACTGTTAATGAAGCGGCCGAACTGATGCAAATATACAAGTTTGTTGTAATGGGGGGCACTGAACCTGGACATACGACCGACACCGTGGCGGCACTTCTTGCAGAAAGGACAAACTGTAAGATTCTTATTAATGGAACATCAGTGGATGGCGTCTATGATATGGACCCCAAGAAACATCCGGATGCAAAGAAGATAGCGAGCATAGGTTACGCTGATGCAATTGCACTTTCAAGCAGGAGTTCAACTGGCGCTGGGCCGAATGTATTCATGGATATCACTTCACTTCACATTGCCATGCGATCGAAAATCAGGGTGTTTGTCATAAACGGCAGAATTTTGCCAGAATATGAATCCATACTGAAACATCAGACTACTGACGGAACCGTAATTGGTTGAATACTTCAATTATCCTTTTTATTCCTCCCGGGAACAAACGGTACATGGTGTCCATAACTCCTTAAATGCGATCTATTTTTAACTGAAGTTTTTCCCCCTCGATGTCCCATGATCTCTGATCCGGATACGAACCCAGTTTTATCTCCTTCGCCAGGGTTTCCTGAGTCAACTGATCCTTGAACCTTTTTAGTGATTCAATCACGTTTGGAGAGCCGTCGAGAAGAATTATAATCTGTTCATCGTAATTGAGGTTCATTTCCTTCCTCATTACCTGTATCCTGCGTATTATTTCCCTGGAGATTCCTTCATAAACCAGATTTTGATCAATATGCGTGTTGATAAATAATTCAACACCGGTTCTTTCGTCCTTGGAATATGCGTATCCTTCTACAGGTATTTCCCTTATAATGAAGCATTCTGCTGGGAGAGGCTTTTCAATGAACAGGAGTGAACCGTTCGCCTCCAGCTCAGCTATTAGTTTATTCGGATCATTACCTGATATGAACTCCTGCAGTGCTGGCATTTCTGACCTTACCAATGGTGCAGCCTTTTCCTTAACGACAGAAATAGACTTCATGAGTGGTCTCTCATCAGCCGAAATTAGAGAAATTTTCTTGGAATTTAGCTCTGCGCTTATAGATGAAACGATGTCCTGGTTAAGATTTTCTTGGGAATATATGAGTATCTCCTGAACCGGTTGTCGCCCTTTTATCTTCGCAATCTGTCTTATTCTTCTTGCTGTTTCAATCACAGAATACGCGATTGCCATCTGCTTCTCGAGAGCGGAATCGATAAGATTTCTGTCTGGTTCTGGATACTTTTCAAGATGTACGCTGTCCTCGGGCCCATTGAGCCTGGTGTACAGATAGTCTGAAAAGAAAGGGGCTAAAGGAGCTAGCATCTTTACAATGTTGATAATAGATGAATATACTATACTGTACGAACTTTCCTTTTCCTTGCCCCCCTCAGACCAGAAGCGTTCTCTGGAGAGCCTGAGATAAAAGTTGGAAAGCTCATCAATCAGGGTTTCTATCTCCCTGTATGCGAGATGGGGCATATAGGAATCCATGTAATCTCTGACCTTTGTGACTGTGGTGTTCAGTCTCGATGCAAGATACCGATCCATTATATTAGTCAACTTTGTGGTTCCGCGGAAAGTAAAGGAATCAAGATTTGCATTTGAACCGAAGAAGGAATAGACATTAAGCAAAGTGTAAAGTGATCTTCGTGATATTTCGCCTATAACCTTTTTATCCAGATTCCTGGTTTTCCAGGGAAGACCTGTAAGGAAAAAGATCCGGAGGGGATCTGCACCTATTTCCCTCAGCATATCAGTAGCCAGTACAGAATTTCCCTGGCTTTTACTCATCTTTCTTCCCTTGTCATCAAGTACAAACTCTATTGTCAGAACGTTTGAGTATGCATTCTTCCCAAAGAGGAGAGAAGATATGACGTGAAGGACATAATACCATCCTCTTGTCTGATCAATCGCCTCGCTTATGAAATCAACCGGAAGGTCTCTTTCGGGATCGAAATCTGTAGAGAATGGATATCGCATCGCGGCATAGGTCGCACTTCCCGAATCAAACCATGTGTCTATCACATAAGGTTCCCTTCTCATATCGAGTCCACATTCCGGGCATTTAAGAATTATCTTATCCACGTAAGGGACGTGGGGATCTGTTATTTTTAAGCCCGTTTCTTTCTCAATTTCAGAGAAACTTCCTATTGCACGACTGTGTCCATTGGAGCAAGTCCATATTGGAAGGGGCGTGCCCCAGTACCTGTTCCTGCTGAGCGACCAGTCTTTTGCTTCCTCAAGAAAGTTACCAAACCTGCCATTCTTGAGATTCTCGGGAAACCAGTTTATCTTCTGGTTGTTCTCACCAATCTCCTTCCTGAACCTCGAAACCCTTATGAACCAAGTGTCAAGCGGATAATATAGAAGAGGAGATTTGCATCTGTAGCAGAAGGGATACGTATGTTCTATTCTTGTGCTCCTGAAAAGTGATTTATGATCTTTCAGATATTTCAGTATTTCTCTGTCGGCATCCTTAACGAACAGTCCGTTCCATGGCATATCAGGAGAGGCAAATTTTCCAGAAAGATCAACCGGATTAAGCATTTCAACGTGCTCTCTCTTTCCCACATCAAAGTCATCAGCACCAAAAGCAGGCGCCACATGTACGATTCCTGTTCCGTCTTCCCTGCCCACAAAATTACCAGACACAACCCGAAGTGTACCAGATGGAGGCTTCAGGATTGGAATGATCTGATCATAGTTCATCCCGATCAGGTCAATTCCTTTAATCTCATTCAATAGTTCATAATCGGATCCAAAAATCTCGCTAACCTTCTCCTTCAACAGATAAAACTCCTCATTCTCGTGCCTGATCAGTACATAAGTAAAATCAGGGTTGACTGCCAGAAACTCGTTTGAAGGTAACGTCCAGGGAGTTGTTGTCCATGCAAGCAGAAATCTTGTAGCGAATCCTTTAATCCTGAATTTAACATACACCGAAGGATCCTTCACCTCCTCGTAACCCTGTGCTACTTCATGGGAACTGAGCGAGGTGCCACATCTTGGGCAGTATGGAACAATTTTATAATCCTTTTCCAGAAGTTTCTTGTCAAAGAGGAGTTTCATGGCCCACCACTCGCTTTCAATGTACTCCGGTCTCATTGTTACATATGCCTTTTTGTGATCAACAGAAAATCCAATAAGCGTATCCATTTCCATCCAGTCATCAATGTATCTGAAAACGCTTTCCCTGCAATAATTATTGAATTTCTCGATACCAATTGCCTCAATTTCCTTCTTAGACTTTATTCCGAAGTACTTTTCCGCCTCTATCTCAACAGGCAGTCCGTGGCAATCCCATCCCCCGGTCCTTCGCTCAACCATGTATCCACGCATTGTCTTATACCTGAGGAAGACGTCCTTCAATGTTCTGGTCATTGCATGTCCAATGTGCGGTCTACCATTTGCGGTTGGTGGCCCCTCAAGAAAAACAAAACTTTTCCCTTTGTTGTTCAGGTTCATTATCCTGCTGTTAATATTTTTCTCTTTCCATTGTTCAGAGACCTCTCGATTTAGTTTGGCCATGGAAATATTTACGTCTACCAGTTCGTACTTCGTTTCGTGCATTTAAACTTGGGTTAATGTTATCTCCAATATTTAGATTTTTGAAAGATTCCCGGACAAATGAAAGAGTACACAAGGAATAGAAGTTCTTCCTGAACAATAAGTACTGTCCTGTTTCAAGATCTGATACTACCAATTGGGGGCATTCTTGAAAAGTGTTCATATCCTTTTCCTACAATTGGCCGCCAAGTTCTACCGTCAAAAATTATATTTTTTTCATCCCAGATCTGACCTATGAATGAAACGCTGATCTTGTTTGACTCCATTGATGAAGCAAAATCACGAAAGTTCTCATTATCAACAGTGAAGAGAAGTTCATAGTCGCCACCGTATGAAGTCGCAATATCAACGTTAGATGCTCCGGATATCTCTGAGGCTTTATTGACGGATTCATGTACTGGAATGTCGTGTTCCACGATTTTGCCTGCAAGGCCAAAATCAGACTTCATCTGATAGAGAGCAGATTTCAGTCCATCTGATAAATCTGTTAGGAACCTGGCTCCGGATTCGGTCATGATCTGTGCCTCTTTTACCCTTGGCGATATCCCCATCATCATCTCTATACCGCTGACTGTGTTGTATCCAGACCTGTAGAAAACGTACCCTGATGCAGCTTTACCAAGGGAATTGGTAACCCCGATTATCTGATCTTTCCTGACATCAGATCGTTTTCTTATCTTTTCGTTTCTCTGCCTGCCTATTATGGTTCCGGAAAGTGTCATACCATTTCCTTCCTTCAGATCCCCCCCAAGTAATTCTGTATCAAAGGAACGTAGAACATGGTGCATTCCTGTTTCAATGTCCTTTAGAATGTCCCATTCAAGGGACGGATCGATCGAGATGGAAGAAAGGAATCCTATCGGGATGCCGGCCATCGCAGCAATGTCGCTAAGATTTACTGATGCAAAAAATCTCCCTATCTGCTCTCCTGTGGCACCTTTTGGAATGTTGGTCACATCACTCACTATATCAGTGGAAAACAGAAAGGATTCGTCATTGATCGGTACGATTGCACAATCATCCTTTTCCTGTTTAACCGCACCTATCTTGAAGATATTGTTTATAATTTCCCTTTCGCCCAGATCGCTTAGTTTCATTGACACACCATTGAAATGCTTTTATTAAATATAAAATGACGCGGAAGTGATTCTATCAAGGAGTCTGTCATAATCACACTGGTAAGATTGTGACCCCTCAAGTGCAAGCTTGACCTGATAGTTTTCCGTTATGTTGTCGGCCATATATTTTCTCAACTTTGAGAAGTCCTGATCCAGCGAGGCATCTACAACAAGGTCCAGAAGTTCCGGATCGCCTGTATCATTGTGAACACCTCTATCGCGGTTACCCCCAGTTGGGTATGATACTACCTCCGTCCCACGTCCTTCCGACTGGATCAAAGCATCAGCAAGACTCCAGAGTCTAGGCGGCCTGTAAAGTCCTCTTTTCCAGAGATATTCAACGTAGGTGTTCCTTTGGACATTCATAGGGTTGATGGAAACATCATCAGAATATTTTGAAACCATTTCAACAGATCGAACAGTATCTTTTATTGCCTCCGTTTCAGAGATAAAAGGAGGTTTTAACAGTAGATAGGATCTTATTTCAAAGCCAAGTTTCTTAACGGTTTTGGCACTTTCCAAAAATTTTGAGTAGGTCGTCCCTTTGTTTATGGAATTCCGAATGATCATGTCATTGGTGCTTTCAACCCCTATGGCTATCCTGATTTTATCTGAGTTTCCAGCTATATTAGAGAGGTTCGTTTCGGTGAGATATTCCGTTCTGGACTCTATTAGAATCTTATCCATTCGGCTTCCTATCGCTTTAAGGAAGTATTCTCTGATTTCCATGGGAATTTCCCTGGGGTCCAGGAAACTTCCAGACGTGAATATCTTGATATTCTTTATATCGCCTATCTGATTTGACACGTAATCAATCTGCTTTTTCAGATCTGAGATACTTACAGTCCGAGAAACATCGTTGAAGTAACCGCACATGCTGCAAGACGAAAAATTATACCAGGAACATCCAGAAGTCCTGAAAATAGCCACTGCAGTTTTATCCCTGTGGCCGTTCAGTCGATCAAGTTCTTTCCATACGGATACAGGCATCTCATTCTGTCCTGATTTTAGCGTCTCAGGCATAAGTTTCTTAACCTCTTCAGCAAGCTTCCTATTAATCATTCTTACGGGCATATTGCCTGCAGTCTAAAATATTGATCTGAAAAATTTGAAAAAACATGGATAAGTTTATCAAATAATAGATGAAATTCTGTAATTAATATGCTGCTTCTTGATTAGACGGTATAAAAATATTTCTGCTGAATTTCTCCTGCAGCAGCGTTTTGTTCGGATCAGGTATAATTAATTATATTATCGAATAACGGATAAGCCAAAATGGTTTCATCCCTGAACGAAAGGTTGACAGGATCAGCCACCCTCAGAATAACCAGCGAAGTTTCAAAGCTAACCAAATCCGGTAAAAAGGTTTACAACTTTGGTATAGGTGAACCTGATTTTACCACACCTGGAAACATAATAGAAGAAGCTTTCAAGTATGCAGAAGAAGGAAAGACACACTACACACCATCCAAAGGGATTCCCGAATTGAGGCAGCAGATATCCAAAAGGCTGCTTGAAAAGAATCGTATCAGGGTTTCTCCTGACAACATAATTGTTACACCTTCAAAATTTTCCATATACATAACCATTCTCTGCATCATAGAGCCCGGAGACTCAGTAATGTTGTTTGATCCATATTATCTGACCTATCCAGATATAATAAGATTGGCAGGCGGAAAGGTTGTTAGTGTTCCAACGGGTGGTAACTATGAGATAGATTTTGATCTTGCGCAAAAACTGATCAATCCAACCGTGAAAGCGGTAATTTTCAACAGTCCTTCAAATCCAACAGGGAAAGTGTATTCTCCAGATACTGTCATGAAGCTTGCCGAATTTGTATCAAGAAATGACCTTTATCTTATTTCGGATGAGATATACGATGAAATACTGTATGAGGGGACGCTGCTTTCTCCCGGCTCGTTACCGGAGATTGCAGACAGGACGATCACGCTGAATGGATTCTCAAAAAGTCATGCTATGACAGGATGGCGGGTCGGGTATATGGCAGCATCCAAGGACATCATTGATCTGGCAGACAAGATCCAGCAAGCCACCATCACTTGTGATCCTTCGATTTCGCAATACGCTGCTCTTGCGGCGCTTTCGGATGAGGTTAGTCCGAAGAAGATGAGAGACGAATTTCTCAAGAGAAGGGATCTCGTGGACAGCATTCTCTCCAAATCGAGATCTATAGAGTATTATAAGCCACAAGGGGCTTTCTATGTTTTTGTGGGCTTCAAAAAAACTGTCGATACTGATGAATTGGCAGTTTCACTCCTACGGGACGAGAGTGTATCCATGACACCTGGAAGCGCGTTTGGTGAACTCGGAAAAGGTCATCTCAGAATATCATTTGCAACTTCAAACGAGGATATCACAGAGGGACTGAGCAGGTTTGTCAGGTATGTCGATAGAATTTAGGGAGGAAGCGGTTGCAGGATATCCAGGTACGTAAGGATATATTTCTATCAGATCTGGGATGTATTTATTTATCGGACATAAAAACGATAGTGGTTTCCGATCTGCATCTGGGATTCGAGGCTGAAATGAACCTGCATGGCTTGTTCCTGCCCCATATGCAGAGAGATCATGTGGAGTCAGCCATTGACAAAATGCTGGAGAGATATTCTCCTGAAAACATCGTGATTAATGGGGATTTCAAGCACGAGTTTTCAAAGAATCTTTCGCAGGAATGGGATGATATCATTCATTTCATAGACAGATATCAGAATGAGACAGATCTGACGTTTGTCAGGGGTAACCATGACAATTTCCTACTGACCATACTTTCCAAGAGAAATCTGCCATTGCTGGAAACCTTTGAGACCGATAACTACTACATCTACCATGGAGACAAGGACCGGGGATTGCGAAAAACCACAATACTTGGACATGAACATCCTTCTCTTGTATTGCGAGATGAAATTGGAGGCGTTCTCAAAATACCCGCATTTGTCTACAACCCAGACTCTTCAATACTCATAACACCGGCCTTAAGCTTTTTTTCCTCTGGGACGGATGTTACCCAGTCATTGCTGAGTGAGGAACATTTTACTCCTGTGCTCAAAAAATCAGATGCCAAGAGATTCAGAGTTTATGGACTGACCGAGGAGTTCGGGCTCGCCGACTTCGGCTTCCTTGGGGATCTTCAGGGGACAAAAGGTGCCTCTTTTCCCTAGAAATCTCATCGTAAAGATTATTGAGGAAACCGTTAATCACTGAATCCCTGCTGCTCTTCACCATATTCTTTAAAGCAAAGGTCTGGAGTGATAGCAGCTTATTCATGGAGGATTCCACCATTTTTCGTGCAGACAGTTCCAGATCTTCTCCCTTCACAATGTTTCTGTGAAATTCCTCGATTTCGTCCCTTTCTATCATTCTTGAGGTTGTATACATCTCACTGATTACATCCTCTGCGAGGAGATCAAGGAGTTTTCCCTTAATGTTTTCAAGTTCTTCCAGAATCAATATATCTGCTCTCTCTACTTCACCTTTCTTTTTGATCTGGTTTTCATGGAGTATTCTGTTCAGATTCTCAAGCCTGAGAATTCTTATCGAGGGAATTTCATCCACAGAATAATCAATATTGGGCGGAAATGAGATATCGACAAAGAATTTTCCTCCAATGTTGCCGTTCAGGATATCACCATTGATTATCGGGATTTTTGAGGAAGTCGCAGTAATAATGATATCCGAATCATTTATCACACCGGGAAGATCTGCCGGGGTGCGGTATTCCACTTCATAATCCGCCATTATTTTCTTTCCGGGATGTGTAACCACAATAAGCTTGCCAGGCGACTCCTTCTCAATATATTTCACAAGGTCAGTGCCCATCTTTCCGGCACCCACAACACTGACAGTCAGTCCTTCAATTCCAATTTCTCGGTGGAGTATGTCTGTTACCAGAGATGGTATGGAAACCTTTCCTTCTGATATGGCGGTTTTCTCCCTTACAAGTTTCCCTACACTTATGGATTTCCTGAAAATCAGGGAGAGAAATTTTCCCACGTATCCCTTACGGGTGTAAAGATCGAATGCGTCTTTGACCTGACCCAGAATTTCACCTTCTCCGACGGACATGGACTCAAGCCCGGACGAGACCCTGAAAAGATGCTCAATTGCACTTTCTCCATATAGAATCTGATGCGGAGGGATCACCGTTTTGATCTGGATACCTGATGTGTTCACAAAATATATTTCAAGGCGGTTGCATGTTGAGAGAACCACAAACTGAGTGATTCCAGCATCAATCATTATACGTTCCCAGGAATCGGTCCCAAGAAGCAGGACAGAGTGAAGCTCCTCCTGACTTCTTTTAAAATCCCAAGCCAAAAGACCCAATTCGTTCATTAAACCGCCATTAACGAGCGTCTGAAATGCTCTAATTCCCAAAGTGGGGCGTGATATTTAACACTTGTGAGCTTGGAATTGGTCCCCCCCGCGTGTGGTATAATATCAAAATGTTTCATCTTATATCAGCCTATTTCCTGCGATCGGATCTCATCCGTATTCATACCTGACATCCTCCCACCCCTGAAGGGTGTGGGGTTCCTGGTTCATAGAGTGGCAACTCGTAGACCTCCTTTTGAGAGTTCCGCCGCCGTAGCACTTTCCACAGGCGTGAATTCGGGAATGCCCTTCCCTACCTTTATCATTCCAATATTTCGAATGTTTACTGCTGCATTAAGATCCCTGTCCATCTTGAAGCCGCACGCATCGCAATGATATATGCGATCCGATAGCTTCAGATCATGCTTTATGTTCCCGCATTTCGAGCACATCTTCGATGATGGTTTATATCTCCCAATCTCAATTAGCTCAGCATTTCTCCAATCCATCTTGTATTGAAGCATCTGCTTGAACTGATGCCATCCCTGGTCTGTTATGCTCTTTGAGAGATGGTGATTCTTCACCATGCCCGATACGTTCAGATTCTCTATTGCCACGGTACCATAATGCTTGGCTATCGCTGTCGATACCTTATGGTTGAAATCTGTTCTTGCATCCCTGATCTTCTGATGAACCTTCTGCACCTTCACTATCTGTTTCTTCCTGTTCCTCGATCCTTTTTTCTTTTTTGATAACCTCCTCTGTTCCCTCGCCAATTTCTTCTCCGCTTTCTGCAATGCATTAAGTGGCTCGACCTGCAATCCATCCGATGCAGTGAGGAATGCCCTGATGCCCATATCAATGCCTATAACAGCATTGCCTTTAGGCAGTTCTTCTTCTGTTTCATATTGTATCGACGCATAATATCTGCTGACATCTCTTGATACTACGATCTGCTTTATTTTACCCGGAATTGCTTTCTTATCCCTGTATTCCATTCCTTCCATGAATTTAGGTATGATGAGTTTATTTCCATCCACCCTGAAACCTG
>JAJYZU010000189.1 GCA_021799755.1 Thermoplasmata archaeon | reverse complement strand
TTAAGGACAGCCCGAGACCGGGGCATGCTGATCTTACCTCTTTCCTAAAATACGGGGAATTCAGAAATTACTCTGGCGGGGGTTTTTTTTCGGGAAGAATGACTGCCCCGATCGTTGCGGCTGGCTCTATTTGCACCGATATATTGTCAAGAAACGGCATTCTTGTGAACGCATGGGTAAGCTCTATCGGTAATGTCAGCACGGATAAGGTTTCAGGCAGCCCTTTTGAAGCGTATGGATTTAAAACAAGAATGCCTGATCATGATGCAGACAGCAAGGCGCAGTCCTGTATCAGAAATCTCCAGTCGGAAGGAGATAGCGTTGGCGGTGTCATAAGCGTAAGCGTTGAAAACATCCCGCCCGGCATAGGAGAACCATTTTTTGACTCCATTGAATCCGTACTGTCCCATGCAATCTTTTCTATACCTGCAGTCAAGGGGATAGAATTCGGTAGCGGTTTTGCAATGTCATACATGAAGGGTAGTGAAGTGCAGGACAGGATCCAGTTCAGAAATAACAGATTTATCACCACGAGCAACCATAATGGAGGTATACTTGGTGGAATAAGCAATGGAATGCCTATTACATTAAGGATCGCTGTTAAGCCAACCTCTTCAATCAGGAAAGAGGTCGAGACCGTTGACCTTCACACTCATGAACCTGTTTCGCTGAAGATCAAGGGAAGACATGATCCATGCATTGCAATCCGTGCACTTCCCGTCGTACAGACAATGGTTTCTTATTGTCTTCTGGACATAATCATGTCTTCTGGAAATCCCGTACTTATGGACAGAATTTTCAGCCGGAATTCTAAGGATGCAAGCTGAATACCAGAAACGATGATATCACTGTCACAGCTACAATACCGACAATTGAATATTTTGCCCCCTTGAGAGAGCTGAAGACACTGGTTAAAAGTTTTTCAAACATGTTTTCCTCTCCCATTGAAACCGTTACGTCAGTCGAGGCTTCACCAGCAACACATTCTTCACAGTTGGAAATAGCCTTTTCGACAGATTCCCTTATTAGATCAGAAACGTATTCATTATCGTCCCTCTCCCCGAGTGGGTTCATGTCAAGGGTGCCCTGATTCACATAGTGATTGTCTGTCGTAAAAATATCAAGATAGGAGACAAGCCCGTCAACCTTCTTTTCTGCAAGCCCCATAACCTCGTCCTTTATATTGTTTGAATCAGTAAGAACAATTGCCTGGTACTTTCCCTGGTTGCTGAAAACTATGCATTGAATGCCCATTGGCCCAAGCCCAGGACTCACACCTTCAACTCTGGAATACCCACTAATTATCCTGTTCTTAGGTTCATTCTTGACGAATTCCCGTTCAAACGTTTTCGAATGAAGGGAACAATCGCTCAGTGCACTTGCACCATGCGAGAAATGATTCTGAGCGTCCACCACAATAAAATCGTCGGCGCCAGACTGTTTCAAGCGTTCCGTTATTTTAAGACCCTCGGTGAGGCTGACGTCATCAAATTTTTCTCTCTCCGGGATTAAGGATCCTATTCCGAAATTCCCCATTCTTATCATGGAAACAGAAATTTTGCCGCTGTTCATCTTCTTAATTTTTGTGCAGACATCCGTATACGCAAGATTTTCCAATCCGCTCCTGACACCCCGAGCAATGGTATCAACATCAGCATCTGAAGCACTGTTGTTACTGTTGGTGGTCGAGGTGTGGAATACCATGACATCCGTGGAAAGATCAGCCAGTCTCTCCTGGAGCTTCGCTGGGAGGTTGCTGGTTCCAATAGACCCAAACGGTCCAGGGTGAACGTATGGGAATACCATGAGTACTTTTCTCGCGTGATTCATATTCTCAATGCTTACAATCTTTACTGGAACAGTTCGCCTGTTTCCGTAAAGTTTTGAAAAAAACATGTTACCCGTTTCTATGTCTGATTTGGAATGTATATTCAGGAAGAAGTTAAGTATTGAGATAGGACTCTGCCCAAATTCCTTAGTGAATCTCCTTATGGGAAAATATGCAAAAGATATTCCCCCAGCCGTGAAGATAAGGGAAGATATTACTGCATCAATGAGGAGGTTGGCTGACGGCATCAGAACGAGGGCAGGCATCAGTGTTGATATTGTGTACAGCATTGAGGGCAGGATCAGATACTGTGGCCTCTCAGTATAGTAAACAAAGAAGACCATCGAACGCATCAAGGCAGTCGATGTGGCTGCAATTACTGCGCTAAATACAAAAGGCATATGGGGAAACAGCAGCGATAATATCAGGAAATAAACCCCTGCGATAAAGAAGTTCAGGAAATCCTGGAAGAAGACCCTTCTGGTTGGAAAATAAAAATGTGTTGCTGCGATGAACATCTTGTCAAAAATTATAACCAGTGCAAGTGGTAGAAGTATGATTAATAATATGTAAAGCATTTTTCCGGTAACGATATAATCAAGGGATAGAAAAATCAGGAGAGGAATCACATATGATACAAGTTTTGGCGATCTTCTCATGAATCGAGATAGATCCGCGAATGTATTACCATGGTTCGAACTTTCCATTCCTTTTCCTTCAAGGTCAAAGGCAAGGAACCTTAAAAGTTTTATTTATTATACATGAGGGCATCTGTGCCAGCTATTGCACTATTTTCATCATCCTGTATTTTCCATAACCGGTTAAGA
>JAJYZU010000188.1 GCA_021799755.1 Thermoplasmata archaeon | reverse complement strand
CCAGGGATGTATTCCTCACTTCTCTCTATCCGGTATGGTCCTAATGCCTTCAACTGGGACGTCATAGAATGCTCACCGTCACGATCGATCCTTTGTTAACGATCAGCTCCCTGCCATTGCTGCCCTCCAGGGAAAGCATGTAAGCTCCCAGGGCCTTAAGCTTGCCAGATTCGGTCCTTCCATTCACCAGGGTTATGGTGACGGATTTCCCTACGTGGGAAGTGTTAAGGGGTTCCGGATTGCCATAGTTCCTTGGCCCTGTGTCCACGTTCCCTTTTGCTGGTTGTTTTTGTTCTGCTATCATTGCTTGATTACCTCCGTTATCCTGTCCTTTAATGGCTTTAGCCTTTCCCTTACGCCTTCAGGAATAAGGCTTACAAACTTCCTGAATGCTCTCTCTTTCATGTTCACTCTATCACTTCCTGAGAGAGATTAAGGCCCCCTCTCCGGCCGTCCTTTGAAAAATTGTGGACTGGGATAACGTTCCTGGCTTTGTGTCCCTTCATGATTGCCATGGTTTCCCTGTCGATCATGACTCTTCCCTCCTGATCGCCACCGAAAAGATCAGCGGCCCCAGTGCCCCGGTATTCACGAGTGTAAACCCCTCGTCTTCCATTCTTGATACAAGTATCGCCAATCTTGCGTCATCCCGGGGCTTCGTTATTGCGATCTTGTAATTCTTCATGTCAAGGGATAAACCCGATTCACTGGGGATAACGTTAAATCCTTCTTTCAAGAGTGATTGGATAATTTCCTTTCCCTGGTCCTCGGTTATGGAATTTTCGCTATGGAGATCGTGTTCTGTAAGGTCTGTCTCTTCTTTGTCATGTTTTTGGCTTTCGTTGCCAGATACCGACTCATGGGTTGGCAACTCTGGCAACTTATTTTCGGAAGCCTGCCTTTCGGTGTCCTCAGTGTTTTTTTCTTTTGCCGTACCGTATTTTTCTATGTCTGTAGTGCCATTGCCAAGGTTGCCATCCTTGGACCCAGTATTTGGCTTTGCGTCTTCAGTTTCCTCATTATCATTGGAGAACCATTTATTTTCCGGGCGCAATAGCATCCCCTTAAACACATGTTCCTGTTTTCCCTTCACCTTCATTCTTTCGGATGTGAGCTGCCCCATTGTGAATTTCTGAGGGAAGTTTTGGAGGAAGGTCTGCCTGGTGACAGTTGCAGCTCCGATTTTCCTTGCTCCTTTCAGGTAGGCTTGCCACAATTCTTCTTTTATCACATAGTCTTCTGGTGACCCCTTTAGTGTGCATCCCCTGACAAAATACGCCATGAAGTCGGAATTGGCAATATAAAACTCCAGGGTTTGGTCTGTACTCTTGCTGGAATTGATCTTCCTGCTACCATGGATGTATTTCTTGTACCCTTCGAGGATCCAGTTTAGAATGCTTGATTTTTGTTGCAGCAACACATCGTCAAAATTCTTTATATCCTCTGTAGTGTCTCTTATCGTCCTATTAAACACAATGACAATGACCCTTGACATAAAGGCCCGAATTGTGGTTGTGTCGCCATTCAGCTCCGGAAGGTCATTGCATGCAACTGCTATCTTGGCATTCTGGTAAAACGTGAAAGGATCACGGTTTTTTCGTTCTCCATCCACAAGCCCACCTGTGAGACTGTTAAGTTTTTCAATTTGCTTTATTGCGCTCTGCGGCAGTTCTTCACATATATTGGCCATGGCAAAAGCAAGGTCAGCAACTGCGAAACGGTTCTCTGCAAGCTGCTGGAAGGATTTTGCCGCAATGTTATCTATCCCGAAAAACTTAGAAAACGTCCTAAGGGTTACAGTTTTGCCGGATCCTTCCACACCGTACAGAATGAGTATTTTCTGGTGTGCATACGAATCCGTTTCCAGAAATGAACCTATGAATCTGTGGAATCTGTCCCTATCGCTCTCATCGGGTATGACAGTCTGCAAGTGACCAACAAAAAGGCTATCCGGCGCATTGGCATCGAAGGCGACATCCAGTTTATTCAAGGTGTGAATATCTGGTGACCATTTTTCCAGCGGATCTTCACCGTCGAGGACTTTCTTCAGGTTTATTGCGCCGTTGTTCACTACTATGTAAGGGTTTCCTCTTAACAACCAATTGTCAAGATATTCAAACCCTTGATCCCTTATGTGCGCATAAAGTTCGTTTTTTAGGTTTGTAATTGCGCTGTTCTTGAAGAGTAGTTCTGTTATTATATTGACGCGGTCCCTGGCATCATTCCTATATATACCGGACTTCGGATCGTAATAGAACATGTCAATTGTCCTGTTTTTTCTGTCCTTCAGCACGGCAAAATTAAACTTCCGTTTTAGCTCTTTTCCCGTTTCATGAAGGTCGAGAACCTCCTCTCCATTCTTGTTTTTTGTTCGCTTAATGCTAACAGTAACGCCGTCTACTTCCACCGATTCGTCTTGTTCTACTGCATTTTTGAGCTTGTTAACGTCCTGTTTTATGTTGTTTTTAGTCATTGCTGATTTCCTCCATTAGCTGCTCGAGTGATCTGAAGCCTTTAACCGGACCATCCCTTCTAAATGCGTACTTTGCCCCTGGAATGTGATCGTAACCCTTTCCTGTCAGCTCACATAATTTACTAATAACGTAAGTGGCGTCATTCTCTGAACCGCCGGAATGGGCGATAAACCCAGCTATG
>JAJYZU010000187.1 GCA_021799755.1 Thermoplasmata archaeon | reverse complement strand
CCTTTCCGGATATCTGTCGTGTCAGATATAGAAACTGCATTTCCGCATACATATCCGGATCAACAGTCATTGCATTGTCTGTTCCAAGCATCAAATCTATTCCAGCGTCAATAAATTTCCTGTAGTTTGGGTTAAGGGAGAAGAAATAGTTTGACCGGGGCGTAATAACAACGGGAATTTTTAAATCAGAGAGCCTTTTGAGATCCTGTCCGGTGCATTTTAAGCAGTGTACAAGAAAATTCGGTTTCAGCGATTCTATGATTTCAATGTCCTCCCTTAGTGCCTCACTAAAATGTATCCCAAAAATCTTGCCGGTTCTATGACACTCTTCGGCAGATGAATAAAGAATCTCGATGTTATTGTCCACGACAGAGCTCATTGAAATACCGTCTGCTTTCGTTAAAATTGGCTTAACCTCATCGGGATTTAATGGTCGGCCCAGTATGTATCTCTGAAGTTTCGTTTCAAATGAGAGGGCGATTTCTGTTCCATGAAGGCCGCCTTCCCTGAAGTCACAATAACCAGTTGTTCCGGTTTCCTCCATTAAAGACGCTGACCTGATCATACCATCCATGATTTCTCTATCAGATGTGCTCTCGAGATTCCTGTGCTTGAAGCCGCCCGGACCAACTGCTTCCATAAGATTTATAGGTGGTTCTCCGGATATGAAAGAATCGCCCATGTGAACATGAGCATTGAAGGCCATAGGAACGATTGTTCCCATAAGCTTGGAAGATGCCTTTATATCAGATGTAAATACAAGAATGTCTCCATCTCTTCTGAGAGTGCCTCGTCTCATTATACCATCGATGAATATATTTCCTGAAATTTCATCAACATTATATTCCCTCACCCTTTAATCACCCCCATTGGTTTCATTCTGCATACAATCCCGGATATACCTGACTCGGCGGCAACTCTGACAACTTCATCTATATTCTTGTAGTTCCCAGGTGACTCCTCGACCAGACCATTGTTTGTAGCCGCCCGTGCGACGATATCTGCTTTCTTCAGATCTGCAATAATATCTGAATACCTGAAGGAAGACAGTGCTGTATGCCTGCTCATAATACGACCGGCACCATGGCAGGCTGACTCAAGGGAAATGCAATCGTTATTGTCATTTCCAGAAAGGAGGTAAGAGGCGGTTCCCATGTCGCCAGGTACTATAACCGGCTGCCCAGTTAATGAAAATGGGCTGCTTTCAGGGAATCTTGATGGCCCAAACGCGCGGGTGGCTCCCTTCCTGTGAACAACCATGTCAATTTTGTTTCCATCAACATTGTGGTTTTCTATCTTCGCCATATTGTGTGATAGCGAGTACAGAGGAGATATCTCATATTCATCCATCCTGAATATATCAGAAAAAATCTTTCTGATTTTCCACATAATAAGGGCGCGGTTCACGGATGCAAAATTAGCAGCTGCGTTCATCGCATCAAGATATCTTCCTGCTAACCTGGATTTAATGTGGGCAGAGATCAGCTGAGGGTCTTTTGGATGTATAACCGAACCCTCGGGTTTGCTGGAAAGCAGTTGCATAAAATCAGTTGCAACCTGGTGACCAAGCCCTCTAGAACCTGTATGGATCATAATCATAACCTGTCCCTCTTCAACACCGAGAATTTTAGACTTTTGTTGATCTGATACGCGATCCACCTTCTGAACCTCTATGAAATGGTTTCCACCACCTATGGACAATAACTGATTCATGCCCCTTGATTTTGCGCTTGCCGAAAGCGGGCTTGAAGAGTTCACTGGAAGTGAGCCACGGTCTTCCATCCTGTCCCTGTCGCCTGAAGTACAATAACCATTTTCCTCAGCCCAAATACATCCTTCCCTGGCTATTTCTTCGATCACACTTGTGCCGTTTAATTTCATACCAGATTTGTTGTTACCTGTCGGCACGGAGGAAAAAAGTCTATCCACAATTTCTGTGATTTTAGGTTTGACCTCATTATAATCTAAATCAGTTTTTAAAAGCATAATGCCGCAGTTTATGTCGTAACCGACACCACCTGGAGAAACCAGTCCTTCTTCAGCATCAAAGGCGGCAACGCCACCTATGGGGAAACCATATCCCTGATGAACATCAGGCATTGCAAGTGCTTTCCATATTATCCCTGGCATCATTGCAACATTTAATAACTGTTTAAGTGAGCCTTCGTTTTTGCTCTCCTTTAAGGATTGCATAAGGGTATCTGATGCAATCACTTCAGCCGGAACTTTCATCTCACCCTCCCTTTCAGCAGTGAAACTGAAGGGTCCGGTTTTTTTGAAGATTGCCATGATATTCAGAGATATCTGTAAAGGGTTGAAATTAATTTTGCATTGACCAGTATTGATTCAGAAAAATTAATCCGTTAATCCTGCATAATCATTTCATGCAATCTATTTCACTGGAAAGCCTTGATAACGCTACTGCCTTTAAGCTCAGACTTGAGATTGCACTGCGCTATCAGGCCATTAAAATCATGCAGGTTTCGAAAGACAAGGAAAAATTCAAAACATACATTAAGGAAAGAGAGAACATTATACACAACCTGGTTGGAGAAGATAGCGAAGTCAGGGAAAAAGGCAGGGTAATATACCCTTAATTGTCCTGTTGCAATTTTATAATTTAGATTGCAATATCATATCATGAGCAAGCGTTTTGTATCA
>JAJYZU010000186.1 GCA_021799755.1 Thermoplasmata archaeon | reverse complement strand
GTCTTGGAATTGACGATTCTCTCATCCGCATTTCAGCAGGAATTGAAGACGAGAAGGATCTTCTGGATGATCTCTCAAACGGGCTTGCACAAATATAGTATCTACTGGATAACCATTTATTTCGGTAATAACCAGAAAGTATCAGTCAACTTTATTCAGGATCAGTACTTCCCATTCTCATGAGTAGAACCGGCGGCGTCCTGCCGTACATGCAAAGCCTGAAACAGCCGGATAGCACGCTCAGGGTATCATGGTCATGGTATAACCAGGCCCAGGGGACTGTCGCCTGGTCCTTCGTGAATGGAACATCTGCTGTAAAGTCATTCCTGCTCTTTAGAAACACATACTATTTTGGAAACGCCTTCTGGCCCGTCTATCTCAATAACAGCAGCTTCAACGTTAATTTTATTGTCAAGCCAGTTCCGCTTATCGATAACGGAATTGCCTCCAATTCCGCACCTATTGCCGTTATATCCTTCCCTGGAAACATGGAAATAGTCGCTTTTGTGTTCACCCTTTCACCGGGTCAGTCATGGTCTATTCTGGAGGGAGGATTCACAGTAGCAAGTCCTCCGGCAGGTTTCTCCTTAGTAGAAGTTACATTCAACGGAAGTTCGCAGCAATGCATAACATATGATGAAAAACAGGTTACTGACTGGGATGCGCAGACCGGAACCACGCTTCAGGGATATACTCCAAACCCGTCTACATTCGAGACTGCGGTATTTAGATGCAGTGGAGCATTCGTTGCTCTCTTCAACGATAAAATAAAAGCGGGAAAATGCTCATGAATTTTCTTTTTTTCTTAGAAAACATTTACATATATTAATGTCCTGAGATATCAGTGAAACATACACAGGCATGCCCTACGTGTTCGGGCACAGGTTTAGCCCGGGGTGAAGATGGGATTGATGACATTTGCCCCCAGTGCAACGGCAAAGGCTCTATAACTTTCACATCCAGGGACAGGGTTTTTGAATCATCGTTTATGAAGATAGTGCTTTTCGGTGTGATCTTCCTGATCGTTTTCTATTCGCTGTTTGCGGTAAGCATAACCATATTCAGCTTAAACTTCACTCTTGAAATAATAATACTTTTCATTGGACATGCGGCCCTGGCAACTATCCTGATATCTTATCTCATGATAAAATCACTAGCCGGGGACAAAAGCATCGGATGATATTATCAATGTTTAATTACGAGTTATCATTTTCTTGCCGGTATGGAATATACAGAAGCCCTGCGAGAAATACTTGGAAATAATTTGATCTTTGACTCAGTCGAAAAAATTCCTTACATGTCTGATGCATCTGCCTTTAATGGAAAGGAGCCGATTGCGGTCGCACTCCCCGAAACGGTTGACGAGGTCAAGCGACTTCTTGCCTTCTGTAACTCGAATAAGATTTTTGTCGTTCCGCGCGGAGGTGGGACCTCACTCACTGGGGCATCGATACCCTTGGAGAATTTTATTGTTCTGAGCATGGCGAAGTTCAACCGTATATTAAGCATCAGCCCGGCTGACCGCTATGTCGTTGCGGAGCCAGGGCTAAGGCTGGACGAACTGAACGACAAGCTATCGGAAATAAACTTTTTTTACCCTCCGGATCCGGCTAGTTCAATGGCCGCAACAGTCGGTGGATCAATATCCACCAATGCAGGCGGCCTGAGGGCTTCGATGTATGGAACCACAAAGGAATGGGTCCTCGGACTCGAGGTTGTGCTTCCGGACGGCAGCAGCATGACAACCGGCGCAAGGGTGCTTAAGAGATCGGCTGGCTATGACCTTACGGCGCTATTCGTGGGCGCGGAAGGCACTCTCGGGGTCATTACGAAAGCTTTCCTGAAGATATGGCCTAAACCGGAAGCAACTGGCAGAATACTTGCATATTACGACACGATCGAAAAGATCGGGCTTGCCATCAGGAACTTAAAGGCATCGGGCATAACCCCCCTCATTGCCGAGTTTCTGGACAGAATCACCATGGACTCACTGAGCAAGGTCAAAAGCATGTCGTTCCCGGAAGCCGCTTCTTATATGCTTATCCTTGATGTTGCTTCCACGGAGCTCAGCATTGCTGGAGATCTTGAAAGAACGGCCAATATGCTCAGGGAACTAAACCCTATAGAAATATCAATAACAAGGGACCCTGATGAAATGGCAAGGATATACGAGGCAAGGAAGGGTGCATATTCCTCCCTTCTTAAGGTAAGAAAGAGCAGCAACCAGAGGGTCATAATTGGAGACGTTGTTGTGCCTGCATCGGAACTTCCAGCGGCGTTGAAGGAGATCGCAGGAAGAGCTGAGGAGCTTGGAATCATGGTAGCACTCTTCGGGCACATCTCTGATGGAAACATCCATGCAAACATATTTGCAGAGCCCGGGAACGCGGAAAGCATGTCGAAGGAAGAGGAGTTTCAGAAGCATTTAGGAAGGGTTGCGCTTGAACATGGCGGATCTGTTTCCGCTGAACATGGGATTGGAATCGAAAAGAAAGACCTCCTGCTCGACCAGGAAAAGTTTACATCATCCGAGGAGGCAATTGACATAATGAGGAAGATAAAGCATGCATTTGATCCTAATGGCATAATGAACAGGGGTAAGATATTTGACTGAAAACCTTCTTGAAGAGCTTGAAAATGAGGTTGGAAACTGCATAAATTGCGGTTTCTGCGAGACCGTG
>JAJYZU010000185.1 GCA_021799755.1 Thermoplasmata archaeon | reverse complement strand
TATGTATTGCAGACGATTGGCCTGGACTATACAAGCGCTGCCGCCTCCGGTCTCATCACAGGATTATACGTTGTCATACTGCCACTGCTTTCCGTTGTATACCTGAAGGTCAGGGTGGGAAGGCTTGTTGTTTTCTCATCTATACTTGCTTTTTCAGGTCTAATCATAATGTCTGTGGGTTCTTTCAGTGGAAAGCTTGCCTGGGTCGGTGATCTTCTCACATTCCTCTGTGCACTTGCATATGCTTTCCAGCTGGCATATCTTTCAAAGCATTCTTACAAGATAGATACATATGTGTTCAGCTTTTATCAGCTTCTCATAGTAGGCATTTTCTCATTTGCGCTCATACCCTTTATGCCGGATGAGATGATAAGATTCAATTCGATCGTAATTTTCTCTATTGTATTCACAGCTATATTTGCAAGCACACTGGCTATTTTCATCATGACAAGGGCCCTCTCTTACGTGGAACCGGCATTTGCAGGCATAATTTTTGTCGGAGAGCCCATATTTGCTGCTATCTCATCTGTCATCTTCATAGGAGAGAAACTTTCCGTTTATACGATCACGGGCGGCACTATTATGGTCATAGCAATTTTAATAGTGACTGGATCGAAATATATCACTGAAAGGCATAATCAGGTGATCCCTCATTCGTGATTGATGCCGGCCCGCACATCTATGGCAACACCGCGCCTGAGCACCTTCATTTCACGACCGGATGCCATTGACTTCCCGATGGCAAGAAGCGTGTTATCTTTATCAACAACGAGCGTCTCATTTCCCGGAATTATATTTGGATCACAATCCGTGATGAATTTGTAGAATACATTCTTTCCATCTGCATTGAATGCTGCGCTCTCTTCGTTTACAGAGACACGATACCCGTTCACTGATTGATAAAGCCTAACGGCACCCTTCATGGTGAAAGTGAGGAGACCGTCCCCTGCCCGCAATGTTGCAATCAGGTCACTACCAAGGCTGACTGTTCTTATTCTTCCAGTCTTTCTGGATCTCCTGATGCTTGCTGAATCTGGAAATAGCAATTCTGAGTTAACCCCTGGAAACTGGTACCTGGAAATCATCCTGATCTTTTCTATATCAAAATACCTCTTGCTGGCTGAAGGAACAAGTTTTCCATGCAGGTCGTCACTTCCAGAAAACAATACTTTGCGCCCGATCTTTTCCTGAATTGCATTTATTGATGATTTCCCTTTTTTCTGGACGGAAATACTCTGCTGGACAGGATACGTTTCCCACATCTCTATTGGAACGGGTATACCATTCCAATCCCTGACAATCATCACGTTGTATTTTTCGTATATACTGATGAGATCTGCATTGTCGCCATGGTTAAAAAGTGAATCGCTCCCCTCAACGAGAATAACATCCTTTCTGTCGTTCCGGATTGACTGCATGCAGAATGTCCTGAGCTTCCTGAATATAGCAGTCCTCGTGTCCTCTTCACCGGTGAAATAGTATGGAGATTTCTTGGAAAGCGGTTCATACCTGTCATGAAATTTCTTTCGTGAAATAAGAAGGAAAGCGTCATAAAGAGCTGGATGAGCCCGGACTTTCTGCTGCACATACCGCCTCAGTGACTGATCCGAGATCCTCTGTCTTATCTCAGATATTTCGTTAAAGATTGCACTGAGATTATGCTCTGAAAATGCAATCATCCTGGTATCAGGATCAAGAGATTTGATCTCATTAACAGTATATTTATCATGAAGGGGGCTCCATGGAGGTATTTCATTCAGATCTTCAATGGAAACAGTCCTGTCAGGGAAAAGCAGTCTGCCGTCCCTCGCATATTTCACATAGGAAGCCGAATCAAACATATCAACCCCCAGATAGACGGCGAGAGCGAGGAACATGGGATGCCCGCCACCGAAAAGATGCACCGGCTTGGAAAAATCTGAATTTGTTTTGGAACTGTAAATTATCTCCGCTAGATTCCTGTAAGAATAGGATTCAAGCAGGGGGACAACGCCACCGATAGGCAGATATCCGGCAATGCTTTTGCTCATCAGCCTGGCAGATTTTTTCCTGAGTTCCGGATAGATGGATCCCTGGATCGTGCCTGCATAGATGCTGCCGTCCTCTGTAACCTCAAGGGATCTCCTGTAGGTTTCCTTTACACCCTCCAGTGCCTTTTCAAAACTATCCTGCGGTGTGGAAAATATGTCCAGAAGGGTGATTATATCGCTTCCGATTTTCTTCTGGAAGTCGACCATATCGGAGTTTCCGTACTCAATGTCTCCATATACATAACTCTGGAATGTCCCTGAGTCTGTCATAACCGGACCATCGAATCCTATTAGGGCATGAACGCCATTTTTCTCCGCCTTCTCCTTTAATGAGTGGTTCCGCCGGATTATGTAGCTGTTTGTTATGACGCTGCTAACACCGAGTCTTTTCATGTCACCCGGTTTTATTGCGATGAGATTCGGGTTGATGACTGGCATCACCGTTGGTGTCTCGATAATTCCATGCGGTGTGGTGAATCTTCCGATTCTCGACAGGCCATCCCTGGCTATAATTTCAAACTCGCCATTTTCCGCCATGGATCCTCCCGTCAGTTTTCATAATAATAATTACCTGATGTCTTCTGCTCCTTGTCCAGAGCGCTTCCAACCTTGTTGATCCTTGGCCTGTTTGTCGCATTGTCCCTTCTGAATGT
>JAJYZU010000184.1 GCA_021799755.1 Thermoplasmata archaeon | reverse complement strand
ATCCAGGGTGTTCTGACCGGAAAGTTCAAGCTGAAGGGACCAATGATGAAGATAATGCGATATACAAGGGCTGCCAAGGAGCTTGTAAACACTGCGAACCAGGTTGAAACGGAATTCAAGTGATTACAGTGTGGTTTTTTAGAATACCTGAGATAGTCTATGGTGAAGATTCCTTATCATGTCTTGAATCTACCAGATACCGAAGATTCCTCATTGTAACAGACAGGAATATCGCCAGGACAGATTTCCCGGACCTGATTATGAAGAATCTTCCCGACGGGTCGAGCACATTGTTAATTTCAGATTTAGGAGAGGAGCCGTCATTTGAGGAAATGACATCCTCTATCGAAAGGATAAAGGAATTTGCACCAGACTGCATATTAGCCCTCGGAGGAGGGTCTGTCATGGATTCAGCAAAGGTAATTGCATTTACATACGCAAACCCTGCAAGACAGATATATGATCTCACACCACTTGAGCATCTTGGGATACGGGACAAGGTATCGATAATCGCAATACCAACAACAAGCGGTACCGGTTCGGAATGCTCATGGGCAGCGGTTGTTTCTGAAAGTGATGGCCTGACAAAGAGAAAGATGGAACTTGCATCCACTGAAATTCTACCTGAAACTGCAATACTGGATCCAGTATTTGTGCGATCACTGCCCCTTAAGCAGACAGTGTCCACCGCTGTTGACGCAATCGTACATGCAATAGAGGCATACACATCGCAGTGGAGGAATCCATATTCCGATGCAATGGCAATAAAGGCATTGCAGTTGATAACAGGTTCGATCAGATCGGTGATAAAAGATCCATTAAATATTGAATTAAGGAACAATGTTCACATCGGCGCATCAATGGCAGGCTCGGCTTTCTCAAATTCTCAGATAGGTCTTGCCCACGCCATGGGTCATGCACTCGGTTCATGTTTCAGAATAGCCCATGGAAATGCTGTTGGTTTATACATACCGGAAGTCATAAAATACAACAGTGCTGCAGTTCCAGACCTTTACAGGGATATCAGGAATGCATTTCCAGCGGATGCAAGGAAAAAGGATCTTTATGGCACGATCAGATATTTCTTTGAAGAGATAGGCCAGCCCCTGACCATAGGAGAATGCGGCATCGACGCATCAGACTATGAAAGCAAGCTGGAAACACTTGTTAAACTTTCAATGGAATCAACAGGTTTACTGACAAATGCAAGGGAATCTGATTCCGATTCAATAAGAAGTATTATGCTCAAGGTGAGGTGAACATGAAAAGGTACAGCAGCTTCATCAACGGCGAATTTGTCAGCGGAGATAATTATGTCAAACTCTACAGACCCAATGACGGGCAACCATTCGCATCCGTTTTATACGCCGATCAGGAGATTGCAAGATATGCTATTGATTCAGCTTATGAAGCCTATGATACCTGGTCTGCTGTAAGACTGCAGAAGAGAAAGCAGCTCTTACTCAGGTTATCAGATCTGATGCAGTCAAGATCCGAAGAATACGTATCCGTTGAAATGCAGAACACCGGAAAGACAGTCAGGCAGACTACCTTCATGGATGTTCCGCTTGCCATAGAACATGTCAAATACTTCGCGCTTGAGAAAGAATTTCATTCATCCAGAAGGATAAAACACCCGGAATATCCTGATTCCAGCGGCATCATACAGCATGTACCAATGGGGGTGGTGGCTGCAATTGCACCGTGGAATGTCCCACTTTTGATGGCGGTATGGAAAATAGCGCCTGCGGTTCTCGCCGGAAACACTGTTATTCTCAAGACATCAAGATATACACCGGCATCGGCACTTGAGATGGCAGAGGATATTGCGCGCGCGGGTTTTCCGAAAGGCGTTATAAACATTATTCCCGGAAAGGGATCTGACATCGGCAAGGTTCTGACCAAAAGCGAGAAAGTTGGCATGATCAGTTTCACAGGCTCAACGGAAACAGGTAAGGAAATTATTCGGGACTCCTCGAACGGTATTAAAAAGATCTCGCTTGAACTTGGTGGAAAGTCGCCGAACATTGTTTTTGCAGACGCTGATCTTGAAGGTGCTGCTAAAGGCGTTATTTTTTCAATATTTCTTAATTCCGGCCAGCTTTGCGAGTCAGGCAGCCGTCTGATAGTCGATTCAGGAATCAGTGAATCCTTTGTCGGTAAACTGAAAGAGAAGATGCTTTCCCTGCGAGACGGTGATCCTATGGAATTTACGACAGATATAAGCGCAATAACGACATTAGAACAGAAACAGAAGATTGCGGAGATGGTCCAGGAATCAACTGATGCAGGCAGCCAGTTGCTCGCTGTTAAGGATATTGTGAATTCCCCGGGCGGAGGTATATATTATCCGCCTACCATGCTGCAGACCGCACAGGGAAAAGCATCCACAATTGATGAGGAGATATTTGGTCCAGTACTATCAGTTGATACTTTCAGGAATGAAGAGGAGGCAATTTTAAAGGCCAACAACACAAGATACGGCCTCGCCGCATCCGTCTGGTCTAACGACATCAGGAAAGCAAAGAGGGTTGCATCAGGCATAAAAGCTGGAACAGTCTGGATCAATCAGTACCATCTTCTTTCCGCAGCAGCTCCCAGAGGTGGATTCAAAGAAAGCGGAGTCGGCAGGGAGCTGGGACTTGAAGGTATACTTGAGACGACGCAGACAAGGCATGTTTTTATAAACGGGAG
>JAJYZU010000183.1 GCA_021799755.1 Thermoplasmata archaeon | reverse complement strand
TCA
Organism: Thermoplasmata archaeon; assembly: GCA_021799755.1. The sequence continues at coordinate 2,699 of JAJYZU010000183.1, read as the reverse complement.
TAATGAGCAGGGTAAACAGCCTCGAAGTGGAATCTTCTGGAAGCACTGTGTTCACCATCAATAGAACGACAGAGGGTTTCACAATAGACTGTAACGATAATACTTCACTAGTTCCTGCTTTTGCATTGTATTCAATATTAGCCCAATATACCATGGCTGGAGGCATGAACACATATATACGGGCCCGTGCACAAGTGCCACCAATATATCGTGGCATATCCACAGCACTTGGATTTGCGGCACTAATATTCCTGTTCACTGCTGGTTCAGGCTATCTCCCTGTTTACATAAGCTATGCCTTATTTCTGATTCTTCTGATCTCTTCATATGTGGTGAGGTATGCGGGCAGAGCTTCGACCAGAAGAAAGGGTAAAATCGATCAATAAGACCAGATTACCAATTCCATTCCTCTCTACTTAGCGATTCAAATGTGGCTCCAGAAGAATTCTTGATTTTGTCTCTGTAGTTAAGACATCTGCATCGTGTAAAGAAACTGGCAGTCTTTCCTACATAGCTGCTTTAAACAAAGACTGCTGCATGGGCAGCATCTTGAATGCCATGAGGGCATTCTCTCATCTCTTTTCCTGTTGAGCCAACTTCAATGCTCGAACTAATGTGTAATAATTGATTAGAAATGAAAATTGCGTTGCTTCATCAGTCGCATGTCATATTTTAGTGGTCAGGAAATCCTATAGGTTATAATGTCTGAAGATAATGTTCTTGAAATTATCTGCAGCAACCATTACAGCAAATGCAATCACAAGAACAAGTAGCACATATTCAATTGGTATCGCAGTTACAAGTATTCCAGTGGCAGATATTGCGGAAATGAAGATTATATCGCAGATGCTCGCAAGCAGAAGCCACTTGCTTGGTCTTGAACTCCAGAACCTCTTCCTTTCGCGAACCATATACACGGTGAATTGACCGGAAAATACAAGCATGTCAAATATGTAAGTCTGGATCTGACCAAGGGTAAGGTTAAGCTCGGTTGCAGTCCAGAGCACAAAAAATGCTTCAGCTATTACGAACGCGGATAGGCCGATCGATGACCCTACTAGCGACCTGACGTTCCACTTTTCAGGTTTGTTTGAAAACCTGACATTATCTGTCGCAATGGCCATCGTCGCGAAGTCATTCGCAAATAGGAGCAGGATCACATCAAAAGGAGTGGTGACGAAGAATCCATAAATAAAGAAGGAGATCGTGAGGAAAAATGCCACTTGCATAGTCTTGATAATCTTGTTGAGAGTGTAAGTAAGCATCCTCTGGAATATCTTTCTGCCATCCTCCACTGCACTGACTATATCCATTATTCCTTGATGCGTAAGGACTATGCTGGCGGAGGCCTTTGCAACGTCTGTAGCAGTGGATACCGCTATACCGACTTCTGCCTGCTTCAGTGCGGGGGCATCATTCACACCGTCCCCAGTCATTCCTGTGATGTGCTTCTTTTTTTGGAGCGCTTTTACGAGATTGAATTTGTCTTCCGGAAGGACTTCTGCAAAAGCATCACAATCCTCCACATCCCATTCGCCATCGGAAGAGGCTGGAATCTCGCATATTTTTTCTCCCATTCCAATTTCCCTGGCTATCTCCAAAGCAATGGGCTTAGAGTCGCCTGTTATCATTCTGGGTCTGATGCCAAGTTCCCTGATCCTCTTTATGAGCCCGGCAGAATCATCCCTTGGCGTGTCATGAAGCGGTATTAAGCCGCAGAACTCATAATCCTCTCCATTAACTGACCGGGCAACGCCAATGGACCTGAACCCCTTCGTAGCAAGCTCTTCAACCTTTCGTAGAACACTTTCTTTCTCAACTTGTTTGCTTAATTCAAGAATTACTTGTGGAGCACCCTTAGTTACACTTATTATCATGCCTTTCCCTTGTGCGACGGCTGCTGTTCTCTTTGTTGACGGATCGAACGGCACAAATTTTTTTATTTTATAGTCCTTTGAATCAACTCCTGCACGTCTTGCATGATCCAGAACTGCTAAATCGATAGAGTCCTGGCTTGAGACATCTGATGCCAGAACCGCGTATAATAGCATTTCCTTCATATTAACGCCGTAAACTACAGGATCAGATACGGAAAGCTTGTTTTGAGTCAGCGTGCCTGTTTTGTCGAAACATATCGCGTCCATCGATGCTGCATCCTCTATGGCGGAAAGCCTCGTGACCAGGGCACCTTTTTGGGAAAGATCAATGGCTCCATATGCGCTTGCAATTGTGAAAGTTGCAGGCAATGCCACGGGAACAGAAGCGATGAGGACCACAAGCAAGTAAGGGATTGTGTTGTAGATACTCACGCCATATATCAGGGAAAAGATGAATAGTGATATTACGAGTGCAACATCTATTGCAATGAGATACTTCACTATGCTCAGGATAAGTTTTTCAAGGTGCGAATCTGACTTTGCAACTTTCACCAGTTCGGCAGTCTTCCCGAAGAAAGTCTTGCTTCCGGTTGACACGACAACCCCAGTCGCCTCGCCTCTCTTCAGCACTGACCCTGAATAGAGAAGTCCTCCTGCTACCTTGCTCACAGCATTCGATTCGCCAGTAAGCGCGGACTGGTCGACGAGTATCTCGCCTGACATCATCTTGACATCTGCGGGAACAAGATCACCAAGCCTGCAATGTATAATGTCACCAGGCACTAGATCCTTGGACTGCACCTCAATCCAGGCTGAATTCCT
>JAJYZU010000182.1 GCA_021799755.1 Thermoplasmata archaeon | reverse complement strand
TGTCCAGCCATGTCCCGCTGGCCTTGAATCCGTAAACCTTGAAACCGCTTTTCAGGAGTTCCGGAAAGAGCTGCCTGCCAAAGTCATACGGTTTGTTGAGCGGTATGAAGTTGAGTATTTCCGGTTCTATTACGTATATACCGGCATTGACAAGATTGGAAAACGCCTCATCCTTTGTGGGTTTCTCTATGAACCTTTTCACCAGGTCATTTTCAAGGTCTACAACGCCAAGTTGGGATGGATCTTCAACGCTGGTCAGTGCTATGGTCAGCTTTGATTTCCTGTCCCTGTGAAATTTTATTAGTTCTCTGATGTCAAAATCAGCCAGTACATCGCCACTTCCCACTACGAAGGTATCATCCACGAAATCTCCAGCAATCCTTATGCTGCCGGCTGTCCCTGCGGGTTCCATCTCAACTGAAAATAATATGTTCTGATCGGGCTTTTTATGTTCAAGCACACCCTCTATTAGAGCCTGAAATTTGTATCCTGTTGTTATTATGACATCCTTTATTCCGGCATTGAAAAATGAGTTAAGGGTATAGTCAATGCATGGTCTTCCGGCTATTGGAACCATTGGTTTCGGTATTGAGTATGTGATCGGCCTGAGTCTGGTACCCTTGCCTCCGGCCATTACTATTCCCTTGATCGTCATGGCTGCAAATCAGTCACAGTCTAATTAAGATTTTTCCACGGCGTATTTTATGTTATCCCAGTTTCAGCATGCATTGGCACAAACCACCCCATGCGGGATCAGATAATTTATTATACGCGTGCATATATTATATGCATTTTTAATTGCGGATGGCGCATGTAGAACCACTTGCTCATTTTACAAACGTTGCACAAACCTTTTTTGTCACTCTTTGTTATGTAATTAATGTCAGGAAGACTAAAGATATGGAGAGAAGATAAATTTGAGCAGTCGTCTGTTGTTGCGTTCTTGGACAAGTTTCGGTCAGAGGACACCATACATCTCATACTGTCTGATGGAATAATAATAGATCCTGAGGTCATAAAGCAGAATGATGCCGACGGCAAACTGAAGATACAGAGAATTCTTACGCCCTATCAGCTGGAAAGAATACTGATGGAATCGGATAATTACCCGTACATGATCTGCATAAGATCCGACATCATTGATTCATGGTCAGTCCACGTGATGGAGAGTCTCTATGACATCATGAGGATCAAAAGCAATTTCTACGGATGCATCATGGAAACGCTTATTGTTGGACAGCATGGCATATTTGAGAATTACTTTGGAAAGAAATTCTACAATCCCATTGACACCACCAAATACAGGAATGGTCTGTACACATGGGAAGAAGCACTCCTACAGTAAGACAGTATTTCAATTCCATATCCGCTGTTTACGGCAAAATGGAATCCATGATGAGATCGGAGGATATACCATATCTTCATGAACTTATAAAAATGGGAAAATTGCACTCTCCTGAAGTCTCAACTGCAGGAATGAATCCAGAAATAGGCTTCATAGTCTCCATACTTATAGAGATCATGAAAGATGTAGACAAGATCCTGAATGATCTAAAATGAATGATTATCTTATAAATGCCACAGGCCTGGACATAATAGAACTGTGGTATTATGCAGGAGATAAGATTTCAAAGGAAAGAAAAAGAAACGACACCTGGATATTCATATCCGGATCGGAATACGACATGGATTTTCTTGAAAACCAGTTGGAGAACTCCGACTACAAAAATTATCAGAGAGAGGAGGGAAAAGATATCTATGGCACATTCCAGGGTGTAAAGATTCACACAAAACCTTCAAAAATAAAGGATCTGGTGTATGCGATCGATTGCATGGGAGTCGGGAGAAAGTTCAGCATATACAACGCCGACATAAACCCGCAACTGAGATACACTTCAGAAAACAACCTCACATTTTTTCCACTGGAAAGACTGGATGATCATGATCCAGATATTCCGTTCACGAGGATAAGCGGCAGGATGCGCAACAACGAAGTAACGACCATGGAAATCAATGGCAGAGAAATGAAGCCATCGCGTGAGTCTTACGAGGATTTGATCGATGAAATCAACGGGTCCGTATTTGTCATTTACAATAACAATCATGATTTTTTCAGGAGATTGATCTCTGCCATGAAGGACGCAGGCATTGAGGTTCCGGCAAGCCACTTCTCAAACGGGGGAACATATACTTCGTATGGGCAGGTGCATCACAATAATGGAAGAGTCAGCCTGAAAGGAAAGATATGCATAGAGGAAAATTCGTTCGTTTACAGCGAAGCCGGCATCTCGGGCTTAATGGAAGTGTCAAGGATGTCATCTCTTCCACCTTCCATGGTCTCATATGTTACTCCGGGCACCGCGGTATCATCGCTTGAAATATCATATGCCATAAAGAATAACGTTCTTGTGCCGCTGTATAAAAGCGACTATGAGGCAGAAAAAAACATTTCAGATCTTTCAAGGATGGATATGGGCGGAACGGTGTTGCAACCCACTCCAGGAATATACACAGACGTTACCGAGATAGATTTTTCATCAATGTATCCAAGCATAATAGTCAACTATAACCTGTCTCCTGAAACCATTTCCAGGAACAGTATCACAGGGGAAGAGGCAGATTACTATGCTGTGAAGGAAGAAAGAGGTTTTCTGTCACTGGCTCTCGAGGGACTCCTCAGAACAAGGCTTCACTATAAATCGGTGAAGGGATCCGAT
>JAJYZU010000181.1 GCA_021799755.1 Thermoplasmata archaeon | reverse complement strand
ACAGTGTAAATATCCTCGGGAACATCCTGTTTCTGGGCCCTGTATAACCTTTTTGGCTCCAGGAAGATGACAGGGTCCTCGTAGTCAACAGCTGATATCAGGAGACCTTTGGCGTCATAAGGGTTAGACGGCGTTACGACGGTAAGACCTGCTGTGTGGGCAAAATATGTCTCGCCACTCTGTGAATGGTAGAGACCACCCTTGACGCCGCCGCCATATGGCGTTCGCAAGACTAGGGGGCAGGTATATTCTCCGCCTGACCTGAAACGCAGCTTGGCCATCTGGTTTATTATCTGATCCATAGCTGTGTAAATGAAATCCTGGAACTGTATCTCAGGTATTGGTCTGAGACCCTGTATGGCCATACCGATCCCCATTCCAATAATGCCCAACTCAACAAGCGGGGTGTCGAGGACTCTTTCTGGGCCATATTTTGCCAGTAACCCGTCAGTAACCCTGAAAACACCGCCGTCAACACCGATATCCTCGCCAAGAAGGATGACGCGATCGTCCTTTTTCATGAGGTTGTCAAGCGCGGAATTCAGAGCCTGTACCATGTTCATTGCCTTTGTTGTCATAGTATATTCTTAACCTCCTCCTCAACCATCCATGAGGTCTTCTTGTATACTTCAGTGAAAGCTGTCATTGGATCTGGCGGAGGTATCTTTTCACACGCATCGAACTTCTCATCGACAGTCTTTACAGCCTCTGCCTTTATTTTTTCAAGAAGCTTGTCATCAGCGTAGTCCATCTTTATGAGTATTTTCTCTGCAACCACAATTGGATCCTTCTCGCTTCCCTCTGTAACCTCATCCTTTCTGTATTTGGATGGATCATCAGATGTGGAATGCGGACCCATTCTGTAGCTCAGTGCATCTATCAATGTTGGTCCCTTGCCTGCTCTAGCGTTGCGCATGGCTTCCCTGCATGTTTTGTACACCTCTACAAAATTCATTCCGTCGACCTTGACTCCTGGCATTCCGTAAGCAGCTGCCTTCTGTGATATCTCAACCAAAGTCTGGCGTTCTACGGGAAGCGAAATGGCCCAACCATTGTTTTCACACAGGAAAATAACCGGTAGTTTGAATACGGCAGCCATGTTCATCGCGGCATGGAAATCTGGAGTTGAGGATGCACCGTCTCCAAAGGTCGTTAGAACGAGATTCTTCATTTTTCTGTATTTAAGAGCATACGCGGCTCCGGTTGCAGGAGGCAGATTTGAGGCTACCGGGCTCTGAACGGACATAAAATTGAACTGCTTGTTTGAATAGTGACTTGGCATCTGCCTTCCTTTGGCAGTGTCAGCGCTATTTCCCATGATCTGGTTTATTATTGCTTCCATTGGAACACCTCTGTGAAGCATGAGAGGAACATCCCTGTAATATCCGTAGACAAGATCATCCTTCTCCAGTGCCATTGAGGCTCCGATCTGGAGGGCTTCCTGTCCCATTGTTGGCGTATAAAAGCCCACTCTTCCCTGCCTCTGAGCACTCACAATCTTCTTGTCAAGCGTCCTGGATATAACCATAGCCGCGAAGGCCCTAATGTATAACGGCTTATCCGACGATTTCTTTTCCTTTTTTTCCTGCTCCATTTTCAATCCTCCTGCTAACCCACGCTTCAGCTGCCCTGTATGATGACCTTACCAGTGGTCCAGATGCGACGTACTGGAAACCAATCTCATACCCAATCTCTTCAAACATCTTAAATCTCGATGCTGGACAGTATTCAACAACTTCAATCTGTTTTTTGGAAGGTCTGAGATACTGTCCCAATGTGACTATATCGACCCCTGCAACCTTGAGATCATGAAGGGTTTCTGTCACCTCATGATCAGACTCCCCTAATCCTAGCATGATTGAGGATTTGGTTATCTGATCTGGATTGGAGTCTTTGATATATCTAAGAACGGAAAGGGACTGATCATAACCTGCCCTTGGATCTCTAACGGATCCTGTAAGCCTCCTGACAGTTTCAATGTTGTGTGAAATAACTTCAGGTCTTGTTTCAGCGATCAGATCTATCAGGTCGATTCTTCCCTGAAAATCAGGGATGAGGGATTCTACCTTTACGCCGATCGCTTTTACCTCCTTTATTACCTTTGCAAAATGAGAAGCTCCTTGATCAGGCAGATCATCCCTGTCCACAGAAGTAATTACAGCAAATTTGAGACCCATTTCCTTTACGGATTCAGCTACCTTGAAAGGTTCATCTGGATCAAGTGGCATCATGTTCCCATGTGTTACCGAACAAAATCTGCATCCCCTAGAGCAATTACCCCCCATAACCATGAAAGTCGCCGTTCCAGAATCCCAGCATTCAGCGATATTGGGACATCTAGCCTCTTCGCATACAGTAAAGAGAGACCTGCTCCTCAGTGTACCTCTAATTTTGTTGTAATTCATACCCGAGGGTATGCTGACCTTTACATATTCTGGTCTCACGTAACCGTATATTCGCATGGTTCATAAATATCATTTCTTTGAAATTTGTAAATTATAAAGCTAACTTTTAAGATGCATAGATTCGAATCCATAAACCATTGGGTTTTCAATCGGTATTGTCCTGGAATGATCTATCTGAATCTTTTGAAATTTATCTAAGAGGCCTTCTAGTGCTATGCCTGCTTCCAGTCTCGCAAGGGGAGCGCCTATGCACATGTGGATACCGTTTCCAAATGCCAGATGTCTGTTATCCTTTCTGTGGGGTATGAATGAGTCAGG
>JAJYZU010000180.1 GCA_021799755.1 Thermoplasmata archaeon | reverse complement strand
AGTCCCACTATTATCATCACAGAAAAGAGAGTCACTGCGAATGGAAATGATCCTAATCTCACCGCATTTTCCCCTTCTGCCTTGGGGGCTTTAGCAGAGAGAGACTGGGCTATAACTAGTTGGAAGCCTATGATCAGGTACCTGCCCAAGAGCATGATTACAGAATCCATGTAGTTAAAGAAGGCCTGATTTGTCAGGAATCCTCCTATCTCGGATCCATTGTTTGATGCTGAACTCGTGTATTCGTACAGCAGAGAAGTTATCCTGTCCGGTTGTGAATTTACGAAGGTCCCCATTGCAAAGGAATATGCCAGAGTAAACCCGAGAGGAATCATCACGATGAGTGGATGCGTGATAAGAGATAGTGTTGAATATTTGATCTCCCTAGATCCAAGTTTTATCCTCATAATTTCAGGTAATCTTCCCACCATGAGAGATGCAATAAAGGCTGTGAAGATCACGAAGGTAAAAATATTCAGAACTGAAGTCCCCGCCCCTCCAAGAGGATCGTTCATAAGCAATGGTACCAGCACTCCCAGAATGCCAAGGGGGGTATATGAAATAAGTGCCCCATTTGATGCGCCCGTTGAAGTCATGGTTGCACCCACGGCAAAGATTGATGACTGTGCTATGCCCAGAGATGTTTCCTTTCCAACCAGGTTTCCTGTGTATGTTATTCCGAGACTGCTCAGTGCAGGAATGCCAACATATTCGCCTATGAATGTTATGGCAGCCCCAAGAATGAAGAATGCCATAATGACACCGAAGAGCATCTGCCCGAACTGCCTCTTCTCAAAAACCTTGCCAAGTGATATTATGGAGCCAAGAGGTATCAGTATGAAAGAGGTAAATTCAATCATATTTGTAATCCAGTTTGGATTCTCGAATGGGAATGCGGCGTTTGCGCCGTAAAACCCGCCCCCGTTTGTCCCGAGATTCTTGATTGATTCCCAGGAGGCTACAGAACCCAGAGGAATTGGTACTGTGGATCCGGAAAAGAAAGGGTGTACATTCAATACGGATAATGTGGTTTCAGGAATTCCGAGGAGTATCAGAAAAATGGTTATTAGTAACGAAAGTGGAAGAAATAGCTCAAATATGGAAATTAGAAAATCGTGATAGAAATTTCCCAGGTTCCCTTTCTCTGTGAGTATCCCTCGGACAAAGGCCATGGAGGCTGCAAAAGCTGTTGCAGGCGCAAGATACATGAGCCCGATCAGCACAAAGGTCTGACTGAAATAGGTAAGCCTCAACGGATTGGAATAATGCTGAAGGTTGGTATTGGTGAGAAAGCTTACAACAGTGTTCACAGTCAGAGAAAGGTTCATTCCCAAAGAAGAATGGTTGAATGGGATCATATTCTCGAAATAGAGGAAAATAAATGCAATAATTCCAGCTATAGCGTTGAAAATTATGAGGCTCTTGAAATATTCCCTGAATTTCATCTCCTTTTTTGATTCCTCGCCTATAATCTTTTCAAAAAAATTCACAAATTTATCGGTATAACGGGATATAGATGTCTTTTCTCCCCTGTATATCTTTGCGATATGATCAGATATGAGATATGCGAAGAGACTCGCAACAGCCAGATATATAAGAATTATAATAAAGCCGGATAGCGCCCTGTTGCTAAGGAAGAGATTAATCCAGAACGAGGAACTGTGATTGATATTCGGGACCACGTAACTCAAAGCTTCTCAGCCTCCAATATTGAGTAAAAGAGGTATAACGCAATGAGAAAAGTAACAACCCCTACTGCTATAACACCCGCGCTCATGTTTCACCTTTCAATCTCATGCAATTATTTAATAATATTTGACAAATTTAAATAGTCCCACCGTATCAATCGGAGTTTAAGGCTTTAAACATATAAGGACCTTTTCTCTCATAACCGAGTTTCCTGAAATATTCCCTGACACCTATGCCACTGATCACGAGAATGCCGCTTCTGTCATATTCTTCCCTGGATATGGATTCCGCAGATCTTATGAGTTCCCTGCCTATACCTTTATGCTGCCACTCCAGACTTTCCTCCCCTATCGGAACGACTTCTCCGAATACCTTTACTTCTCGTATTATTGAATTTCCCAGTATTTCCTGCCTGTGTGCGTATTCAGAAGGGATCCTCAACCTCAGGAATCCTGCAATGTACTCGTCCTCGGTCTCGTAGGAGAGAAATATCTCCTTTCCGTACCCTGCATCGTACTCCTGACGCTTCAGGAAAATTGGCTGACCTTTTTTTATTCTGGCAATTTCCCTGGACCTTATCTCTCTGCTATGTATGTTGTGATTTCGAACATTTTCTTCCACAAGATTCCTTATGTCGCTCCTCTTGACACCGGCCTCTATGAATTTTACAGGGATATCTCTCTGGATTCTCTGTATCCTGATCCACGGTGGCATCTTCTCCATGTAATAAGTGAGGAGATCTATTATGGATTCCGTGTCTGGTGGAACGTATTTTCCCGCTTTCCACAGTTTGTACAATGAGGTCCCCTTAACAACAAGGGTTGGGTAAATCTTGAGCATATCAGGTTTAAAATTCTGGTCACCTATCATCATATCAAAACTTTTCCTGTCCTCCTCTAAAGAAGACCCGTACATGCCCGGCATGAGATGATAGACAATTTTTATTCCTGCATCTCTGGACAGCCTGGTTGATTTTACTATCTCATCTAAGCCATGACCACGATTATTGATCTTCAAGATGTTCTCAGACAGTACCTGAACTCCAAGTTCCACCTTGGTTGTTCCATAATCAAGTGAGG
>JAJYZU010000179.1 GCA_021799755.1 Thermoplasmata archaeon | reverse complement strand
GATTCTCTGACTCCTGAATCTGTACAAAGAATGATTTCAGCTGGAATACGTTCATTCTCAATAAGCCTGGACGGCAAAAAAGCCTTTCACGATATGGTCAGGGGGTCTGGCTCCTACTTCAGAACGATTGAAGCCGCAGATATGCTGAAGCAGAAGGAAGCGAGGCTGCAGATCAACACTCTTGTTACCGCCGACAACATATATAATCTGCCATTTATACTGAAATGGTTAATTGAGAATGGAATCAAGGTATGGGAAATATTCTTTCTTGTCAGGACAGGAAGGGGCATAGATCTCAAAGATCTCAATAAAAAAGAATATGAGGGGGTGTGCATGTTTCTTGTCTTTTCTTCCGGTTACGGGATCAATATAAGAACTGTTGAAGGGCCGTATTTCAGGGTGCTGGCAAAAAGACACAACGACGGCATGAAAGAAGAGGGAAACCCGGTGTTTGAGAAGATGAGGAACATTGCCGAATCAATCATTGCAACTCCACGGGAATCAGATTACAAGATACCAGTCGCAGGAACTTCCGACGGAAACGGGATAATATTTGTTGGGCATGATGGATCGGTATATCCGAGTGGGTTTCTGCCGATAAAAGTCGGTTCCATTCTGGAAAAGCCAATAAGTGAGATCTACAGGGAAAGCGAACTTCTGATATCTCTGAGGGATCGAAAGAATCTGGCCGGAAAATGCGGGTCCTGTGAATACAGGGAAGTTTGTGGTGGAAGCCGGGCAAGGGCTTTCTATTATACAGGATCTGTTCTTGGAGAAGACCCACTCTGTCCTCGTGTAATATGAAATCTTTCAATCAAAGCACTCTGAAAAGAATCACCCGCATAATGCAAATTTATGCACTATTTTAGCAACGAAAAGATTATAACGCCTCGGGATAATAAACATAAGTAATGTCAGCGCTTAAAGGTATTTTTGGTCCTGTCAGAATCCTTTCTGCCTTTGTCCTCAACGGCATAGTACCGCTGTCCTTATTCTACCTCTCTGGTGCACTTAACCTGGTCGGAAGCGAATCCCAGATAATTTATCTGGTACCTGGATTTCTCGCAGGGGGCCTCCTTTTTTCAATCATGGGCGCATTGATTAGCAAAGTCAGGTGTTCAGCCCTTATTTCACTCGTTGCTGGCGCGGCATTAATCGCTTCATTGTTTGTTTTTGTGAACTTTGATAAGGTTCTTCTTCCTTCATCTGCATTTTCCTATGGTTTTATTTCCGAGGCACCATGCATGTTCCTTCTGGCATTATTCAGTAAGGAATACCTGGCAAATTTTTTCAACAGAATGGCAGTGGTAAAGGCAACCGTGTTTGGTTTTTCTCCGCTATTCCTGGCTCTTCTGTATGCAATAATCTACATCAAATCAGGTCAGGCACACCTTGTAAATTCACTCATTCCGGGCCAGGTCATTTCCATTATACTTCTGCTTATTTCCATGCTGCTACCGGTTCAAGCACAAAACAGAGGTGTTTCCAGCAGTAACACATGAGGTGATAAGACGCAGTCTCTGATTAAAAAAATTGCAATAATTCTATCGGTCAGCGTGTTACTTTCAACCTTTCTAGTACCAATAAGTATTGCTGTCACCGATCATAATTATCCGGTTTCCAGGACGCCAATTAAGCATGTAATTGAAATAATGATGGAAAACCACAGTTTTGATAATTTTTTCGGTACATATCCGTCTAACAATCCATCATTGAAGGCGAGCCATCCATTGAACCTCAACAACCTGACCAATTCCTCGTTCATAGAAAGATTACCTGCAGGTACTTTCAGTACTCCGGATCCCGTGGAGGGATATACTGCATATCATCTTGACTGGAATCATGGCAAAATGAATGGATTCTTAAATGGATCCGGGAGGCAATCCCTGACGACCTTCACAGCAGACCAGATGGCGCCAGAATGGGATCTTGCAATGGAGTTCGCGATTGACGACATGGACTTCAGCATGCTTACTGAAACAACTCCTAACAGGCTTTACAGTCTTGCTGGATACTCTCCTGTAATGAACGACTATGGACCGCCACCATGTATTCCTTATGGTGAGACGATAATGTCAGAGCTTGACAGCCATAATTTAAGCTGGGGTTATTTCGTCCAGAATGTTTCCGACGGGTATGCACCCGTTAACTTTATCTCAGGCATAAATGCGCATTCATCAAATATACAGGACTGGTCGTCTTTCATCAGTGATCTGAGGACTGGAAACCTTCCGAACGTCTCCTGGGTAATGCCTGTGGGCGGTGGTGCCTCTGATCTGTATTCACAGGGTCCACCCAACAATGTTCTGTTTGGTGAAATGTGGATCATGTATCTTGTAAACGCTGTGATGAAAAGCAGATACTGGAACAGCACCGCAATATTCATCACATACGACGAGGGCGGTGGTTATTACGATCAGGTCGCGCCCCCTGTCGTGGACGGAATCCAGCTAGGTCTGAGGATTCCTTTCATCGCGATATCACCATATGCGAAGGAGAACTATGTCTCCAGTACCATCCTGGATCAGTCCTCGGTAATTGCATTCATTGACTATAACTGGAATATGCCGGCCCTTAACAGTTTTGTCTCGCTTTCAGGAATACCCGTTGACATGTTCGATTTCTCGCAGACTTATAAAAATGGCATTTTGATTCGGCAGCCAATAAGTCTGAGCGCGTATGGTTTGCCCGTGCCGGACAGCTATGTTTTTCCGTTCAATTCGTCAAAGTATTTCAATCTCTCTGATCTATTTCCAATTCCACTGGAATATCC
>JAJYZU010000178.1 GCA_021799755.1 Thermoplasmata archaeon | reverse complement strand
ATAGCGGAAGAGATGGGCATTTCGTTGAAACGATCTGCAATTTCACCAAACATCAGGGAAAGGATGGATCACAGCTGCGCCATTCTCGATAGATCCGGAAGAATAGCTGCTCAGGCTGAACACATACCTGTGCATCTGGGTTCTTTCAAGATCGGGTCTATGAACCTATTGAAGTGGGTCAGTTCCAATCGCACTGAGTTGTCAGAAGGAGATATGATACTAACAAATGATCCTTATATTACAGGAACACACCTGAATGATGTAATGCTGATGGCGCCTGTCTATCAAGAAGAGTTGATATGCGCTTATGCGGTGAATAAAGCACACATTGTTGATGTTGGCGGACCTGTATTCGGCAGCCTCAATCCAAACGCAAAGAATCTCTTTCAGGAGGGCATGATTATACCACCAGTGAAACTTGTAAAGAATGGGAAAATAGATTCCGAGATCCTCTCTATAATTCTCTCCAACTTCAAGGAACCGTCCACAGCATTAGGTGACATTAATGCACAGATTGCAGCAAACAGGGCTGGAATCGGAAGGATCATGGAGATGATGGATGAATACGGCACAAAGTCTGTCTTACAAGGATGGAAGGAGGCTATGAAGCACTCAAGAAAACTTGCCATTGCCGCTATATCAGGATGGAAACATGGGTCATTTTATGCAACAGATACGCTTGAGGCAGGCAATTCATCAATCCTTTTGAAACTTCGCCTGGATATTTCAAATGATGGCATAACTGCGGATTTTACCGGTAGCTCATCCAATCTGGAACTACCCCTCAATGCAGTGAAGGGAGTAACATTCTCTGCAGTAGCATATGCAGTAAGGAGCGCAATGAATAGTGAAATCCCCACAAACGACGGGCTTTATTCAATACTGAAAGTTTATGCTCCCGATGGATCCTTGCTGAATCCAGAAAGACCCCTCCCTGTCTCGGGAGGAAATGTTGAGACAACCCAGAGAATAGCCGACGTGGTCCACCATGCACTCAGCGAAAGTGCCGGCACTGAAATACCATCGGCATCCTCAGGAACAATGTTCAACGTGATGATGGGAGGGCCAAGAGGTGAAGGTAAATTCTGGTCGTATTATGAGACGATTGGAGGAGGCAATGGGGCAGGCAAGGGCAGGAATGGTGAATCAGGCGTGCACAGCAATATGACGAATACGATGAATACTCCAGTTGAAGTCGCGGAGCGTGAATACCCTATAATATTCACTTCATACAAAATCAGGAAAAACAGCGGCGGTACAGGAGCATGGAGAGGCGGAGACGGCATCATACGTTCCTTCATGGCGAAGGAAGCATGCACCATCTCCGTGCTTGCAGACAGGTTTGTAAACCCGCCATATGCACTTGCTGGAGGAATGAGCGGGAAAACCGGTATGGTTTTCATAACACATGAAGGCAAGAAGAGGAGATATCCAAGCAAGTTTACAGCAGACCTGGCTCCAGGCGATGAGGTAATCATATTCACCCCAGGCGGATCGGGTTACGGCAAAAAACGAAAGACCAATCCTGAGCATGGCGCGAATGAGAAATCCAAAGCAGATAACGATATGTAGAGACGAAGGCAACAATAAATTCCTGTTCATTCCACTGATTCAAGGTCTTATTTATATTGACCATTATGTGAGAAAGTTCCGAATATATAAGCATCATTGGTAATTAAAGGCATTGGCTTGATCTATTAGTGATATCTTGTTTGAAATACGTTTTCATGGAAGAGGTGGCCAGGGGGCGGTCACAGCTTCTAAAATACTTGCCCTGGCGGCGTTCAACGAAGGTAAATACGTTATTTCATTCCCGTTTTTTGGCACTGAGCGAAGGGGAGCGCCTGTCACAGCATTCACGAGAATAGATGACGATCCGATCCTGCTCAAGACCCAGATATACGAACCGGACGCAGTTGTGGTTCTTGATTCTTATGTAATGCGTTCTTCTGATGTCATGAGCGGGCTAAAGCATGATGGCTTTATGATCGTCAATACAAGCCGGGATCCAGAAAGCTTTGATCATGGATATAGAGTAGCTACGATAGATGCGACATCTATTGCAATCAAATTATCCTTGGGTAATAGGGCCAACCCGATCATCAACACTGCCATGATTGGGGCACTGGCAAAGGCTACGGGACTTGTTTCCCTTGAAGATACGATATATGCTGTCAAGGAAGCTTCACCCGCAAAGAAGGACGAGAACGCCTCGGCTGCAGAGGAGGCTTATGAATCGGTCCAACTGGGGTGGGCACAATGATTATGGTTCCGCTCGCGGATGTAAGTTCAAGAGTAAACCACACGGATTCCTGGAGGATACAGAAACCGGTCATAGATTACTCAAAATGCATAAGATGCATGATATGCTGGAAATTCTGCCCGGATGCCTGCATTGAAGTCGAGGACGGTTCAAAATACGAAGCTCCGAGTGAAAGAACGCTGAAACTCGAGGCACCAAGCATAGACATGGATTATTGCAAGGGCTGCGGGATATGTGCCAATGAATGCCCTGAGAAATGCATAGAAATGGTTCTAGATGAGAAGGGGGTATCATAAATGAAAGCTGTTTCAAAATACAATGCAATAATGACAGGGAACGAGTCTGTTGCAATCGGCGTCAAACTGGCAAGAGTCGGTTTTGTATCGGCTTACCCTATCACGCCACAAACAACTATAGTCGAAAAACTTGCTGAAATGATATCGAACGACGAGCTTTCATCAAAATACGTCGAGGTGGAGAGCGAACACAGTGCAATGGCGGCTGTTTTCGCAA
>JAJYZU010000177.1 GCA_021799755.1 Thermoplasmata archaeon | reverse complement strand
CCTCACCGGAAAACCATTCTCCTCCGGAATTGGCTTACCGTTCATCCTGATCGCAACTATAGATTTTTCATCCATTGCATCCTCGATCGGGACTGGCGTGTCATAGCCGTCGAGGCAGTGAAACATTATCCAGTCTGCTTCCTCTTTCACACCAGCTCTTTCAGCCAGTGCACTGATCCTGACGCCTGTCCATGTCACATCCTTGATGCTCCATCTTGTAACACAGTGAAAGTCGTGTGTATAATTGGAGTCCACCATCCTTTCCAGGTCCTGAAAAGAAAGAGAATAAGGTTTCTCGACAAGACCGTTTATCTCCAGCTTGTAAGAGGACAGATTAACTTTTGGTATCCCCATTGCTGCATAAATTATGAAGTCCTTCACGTATCTCTGGCCTGACGGCATTTTTCCTTCTGGTTCCTGCAATGTAATCTATTTGTCAGCGCAAACGCATATTTGAAATGTTTTAAAATAAAACTTAAACAAACTATAATACCTTCCCTTCAGGGTTGAAAGAGAACTGGAAATCGGATGATCCCATCCAGCGATAAGCTTTTGACATTCAAAGGATAGACAAGGTTTATCAACAGCATTGCATAATGCGATTAAGGATGAACAACAGCAGCCTCTATTCGTATTCAGGCGGTGGCAATGTGAGTCGGGACATCATGGTGATTGCAAATCCAGGCACTGGCAAGACACATTCACTGGCAAATTTTGCGGTGGACCTCCTTTCAAATGGTGTTCCGGGAAGTGAGATTGTGTGCCTTACATTCACCAACCGGGCGACTGCGGAGATGCGCAACAGGATCTCCTCTATGGTAAATGGAACGTCGCTGATGAATGAAGCCCTGAATATTGACATCATGACTTTCCATTCACTTTGCTTCAATCTGGTCTCAGATATAGAAACGGAACCCAGAATCGCATCGAGCAATTTTCTGAGGGCATCTCTTTTGAGAACAATCAGGGAAAACTCAATCTTTAATTATGGTGATGCGTACATCAAGACGGAACTTCTTCCAAAGATTGAAAATGCTGTGAGATATGTAAAGTCTTTCAATGTTGATCCGATGATTCTCGATAAAAACAAGATCCGTGAGGCAATCAAATCATTCCTGCCTTCACCATCGCAAACCTATACAGATGAGCAGATACTTTCATTCGGCGATCATTTCATAGACATGATGAGGAGGTATTCCGATGACACACGGAAAGCAGGATTATACGATTACAACGACCTGCTGACAAAATGGATTGCAATCCCTCCGGATAAAAAGAAGATATACAGATGGGCACTGATAGATGAACTTCAGGATCTGAATGAAATTGAGTTTGAGATAGGTCTTTCATGCAGCCTGAATCATTACATGGTTGGTGATCCGAAGCAATCAATATTTGGTTTTCAGGGCGGATCACTCAAAAACTTCGAAAATTTCACCTCATCCTTACGGGCTGAAAGGAAGATACTTGATGAAAATTACAGGAGCACGGAATCGATACTTAATTTCGCGAAGTCATTTTATTCAATGAATTCAAACGGCCAGATGCCTGAGGAGCTTTCCACACTGCGATCCAGATCTGGTGAGAATGGAAGAAAAGTGATCGCATATATTTCTGATGAACCTGAAAAGGGAGCTGTCAGGCTTATTGATCAGTATCAGGACGGAAGGGTTGCGATCATAGCTAGGAGAAATGATCAGATCCAGCGGATTGCCGGCTACCTCGATTCTTTGGGAATTCCATATGCTTCAACGAGCACTATCTCAATAAATGAGTCTACGCGATCTGATATCTTAAGATTCATTCGTTCCATAATGGATCCACAGAAAGACAATATTATCTCTGCTCTCTTTACACCCTATTCTGGTGCTCTTTTATCAGACGCGCTCAGGATATCAAAGCAGTTTAAGTGGATTGACCTGAAACCGGATGACATTAAAAAGGAAGCACCATTTCTTTTTAGATCAATCAGGAATGGAAGATCTGTAGCAGGCCTCAATGATATAATGGAAAAACTTGTCCTGCCTGTTTCTGCATCCCTTGGAAAGGAACATTTCTATTCTGCCCTTTCAGTGCAGCATGCCCTGCAGTCCTATTTCGAAGAGAATGCACAGCCTGATTACGACCAGATTGACGATTATCTTTCGATCTATAATTACGACGATGATCTCCCGCTCACGGATGAGAGGATCATACTGACGACAGTGCATAAGGCGAAGGGGCTCGGTTTCGATCATGTAATATATGTACCATCAGCACAGAGGGAAAGGATCTCCTTTATGGATATCGTAACAACTGCACTTCTGAAGGCTTCTAAAAACGTGGACATAAGGGAGGAAATAAGGGGTGAGGATGTCAGGGTTGACTTTGTCGCAATGACCAGGGCTTCCAGAACCCTCGATCTTGTTGTTCAACCAAAACTCCTTCCAAGGTATCTGGTCAATGGTATGGATCCTCCCAGGAATCTTGATTCAACGGACATTGACCAGAAGGATTACAACACATATGCCAGGAGTTTTTCCCTTTTCCTTGATGGGAAATACGAAGAGGCAAAGACCCTCCTTTCCGGCAACAATAAGTGGCTCATCCCGCAAATTGCATCCTATCTTAGAACAGATTTTCCGCTTTCATATTCCCTGATTTCATGGATAAAGAATCCCTGGGATTTCCTCAGATCATATATTTTCAACATACGGGAACCTACCCGCGGGATGTCAAGAGGGTCGGTTGTTCATGATTACGCTGAAAGGATGTTTGCAAATGAGGATCTTGGAGATATCCCGGAAGATTACC
>JAJYZU010000176.1 GCA_021799755.1 Thermoplasmata archaeon | reverse complement strand
TCTCAGATTCGAATTACCACGGACTCGATTTTACAGGCTGGAAACATTCTCAATTTGCAGGATGTAAGGAAGAAGTTCAATTGATCAATAAGAATCAAGGATCTTCTTCAGGGCATTCAGTGAAAGGAGAGCGCATTTCTCCCTATTCGGTCCAAGATCCATGCCAATCAGACCAAGAAGATCAGTCTCCTTCATGTTTTTGATATCAGATATTTTCTTATTCAGAACATATTCAGAAAGGATAGAGGCTGATGCCTGGCTTATGGAGCATCCCTGTCCAATAAACTTTATATCTTTCATTATTCCATTTTCTAATAGCACTGAAAAGTGAACAGTATCGCCGCAAAGAGGATTCATCTCTGTGATAGAAGATGATGGGTTCTGAATCACGCCATGGTTCCTAGGGTTTTTATAATGATCCAGAATGAATTCCGCGGAGGTTTCATCAGTCATCTTTTCATCTCCCTGCTGCAATCCCTTATGCTATCCACGAATAAATCAAGTTCGGAAATTGTGTTGTAAATATATGGGGAAGCACGAGCAGTCGCAGCAACGCCGAGGCGGCCCATCAAAGGCATGGCGCAATGATGGCCAGACCTCACTGCAATGTTTTTATGATCCATAAAAGCTGCAACATCATGAGGATGTATTGACTCGGATATTTTTATATTCTTTTTTATGGCAGCCTCGACTAGTGAATAGGAGATAACATCTCCTATGTTAAAACTGAACACAGCTGCTCTTTTTTTCAGATCTAAAGGACCAAAAGAGATCAGGTTATCCATTTCACTTGACCTTGAGAAAAGGTGCTTGATCAAACTTCTTTCATGATCCATCACATTCTCCATTCCTAATTTTTTAAGATAATCTATTGCCGAGGATAACCCGATTGCCCCCTCAACGTTCTGGGTGCCTGCTTCGAATTTCCAGGGAATATCATTCCATGTTGCATTCATATAATCTACCTCTCGTATCATTTCTCCTCCTCCCAGGAACGGGCTCATTTCCTTCAGAAGATCTTCTTTACCATAAAGCACTCCAATTCCAGAAGGACCCAGCATCTTATGTCCGGAAAAAGCAAGGAAATCACAATCTATCTTCCTAACATCAACCTTCATATGTGGGACCGACTGTGCGGCGTCTACAATGGCAATGGTGGAATTTTCATGACACATACTTGTGAGTTCCCTGACATCGTTTATTGTTCCGAGGACATTTGAAACATGTGTGAATGAGGCAATCTTCGTTTCAGGCGAGAGCTTATTCGCAAAATCCTCATAATCCAAAGTAAAATCGTCCTTAACCTTCGCAAAATCTATCTTTATTCCAGCTTCCTTCAGAAAATACCATGGTATGATATTGGAATGGTGCTCCATCTCTGTGAGAAGGATCCTGTCGCCTTTCTTCAGTTTTCTACCGATTGTGTATGATAAAAGGTTAATTGATTCAGTTGTATTTCTAGTGTAAACAATATTGCTTGCCCCTCCGCTTCCTATGAAGTCCGACACATTTTTTCTTGCAGATTCATACATTGATGTTGCTTCTTCTGATATCCTGTAGACGCCGCGGTGAACGTTGCTGTAAAAATTCTCATAATAATTGACTATGGATCTCACAACAGAATCAGGCTTCTGTGTGGTGGCAGCGTTGTCGAGATATATTAGTTCTGGGTTGTTTCTGAAAATGGGGAAATCCTTCCTGATTTTTTCAGGAATCAGGCTCACGAAGGATCTCCTCTGAATATCTATGGACCTTCTCCTCCATCTCCAAGTCATTGGATTTTTCAAGATTGGCAAGCAGAAAACCTTCGGTCATTAGGCTTTTTGCCAGTTTCTCCGGTATACCTCTTGATCTAAGGTAGAATATCTGCTCCTTGTCCAGACTGCTGATAGCGGATGCATGTTTTGATTTGGTGTCGTTATTTCTAATTATCAGTCCCGGCTTGCTGTTCGCATAGCCATCTTTTGAGAGGAGCAGGATCCTGGAATCATAGAAACCTGTGGATTTAACGCTCATCTCCTCAATATCGATATTACCTCGGTGAATAGTAAGGCTCTTTCCCTTCACAACCCCCCTTACCTGTATATCAGCATTGCATGCCTTTCCAGTCTGGAAACTGCTGTCCCTGATGTCGAAACGCTGATCGTTGTCACTGTAGCTGACACCAAATGTCTTGAAGTTAGAGCCCTCGCCTTTCATGTAAGAAAGATTCGAGAAAATTACTCTTGAACCTCCTCTGTTTACATGATAAAAAGTGAATTCAGAAAACTCTTCGAGGAATGATTTGACAAATGTCAGATCTGTGACATCAGCATTTTTCTCCTGTATGTAATGATAGGATAGGTGGGATCTCTTTCCAATGTGCATATAGACAGTTTTGCCCTGAACACTTTTGCCTGCGGAATAATTCACGTATTTATCCTTTATAACGCAATTTGAATCATTGCCAACAACAATAAGATTCTTCAGGACGCTCGGGTTACTTGAATCAGTTAATACCACCACGGAAATCTCAAGATTCCTCACGCCATCAGGTATGTAAATGAGATATCCGTTCTTCCATGTCGCGTTGATAAGAAATTCTTCCCTGTCGAGCCCTAAATATGCGTAAATGTACTCTCTTAACGGGTTTGACGTTTCTGATGCTACCGAAAGAAGGTCCTGTACCTTAACTCCCATGCCCTTTAAGTTCTCAGAGACGGATTCAATATGATCATTAACAAACAGGATATCTGCCTCAACATTATTGTCAGGCAGTTCCGCATATTCTTCATAATCCAGAAGAAGATTATTCAAATCATCTTC
>JAJYZU010000175.1 GCA_021799755.1 Thermoplasmata archaeon | reverse complement strand
CGGGTTTCCCATGAAAAGGGATCTGCAGATCGGCGGTAAGAAAAGAATACTTGTTACATACAGGGAAGGAAGAAGAGGAAAAAATGGCAAGAGAAAGAGGGTTACATTCAGGGGATCAATTATTGGCCCTGACATTTCTCAGCTT
Source organism: Thermoplasmata archaeon (assembly GCA_021799755.1). Next base: position 2,675 of record JAJYZU010000175.1, on the reverse strand, counting down.
AACCTTGTCGTAACTCAGTACGGTCCGGATCCACTCGGCCCCAAGGAAGAAAAGAAGGATTCCCAGTAATGCTTCCACAGCCGTCTGTTAACATTGGAATGGTGGGCCATGTTGACCATGGCAAAAGTACACTTACCTTGGCACTTACGGGCACAAGAACCGATGTGCATTCTGAGGAAATCAAGAGGGGAATCTCGATAAAATTAGGGTACGCTGATGTGCCCGTCTACAAGTGTATCGATGAACACGGCGAGGAAGTATATTCCGGAAAGAAACTTAATGACAGCTGCGAATTGAGCAGAGTAATCTCAATCGTGGATGCGCCGGGGCATGAGACGCTGATGGCGACGATGCTCTCAGGTTCGTCCATAATGAATGGAGCTCTACTTGTGATAGCGGCAAACGAAAAATGCCCTCAGCCACAGACCAGGGAACATCTCATCGCCCTGGACATTATGGGCATAAAGAACATAGTAGTAGTTCAGAACAAGATTGACCTTGTAACAAGAGAACGAGCCATGGAAAGTTACAGGGAGATAAAGGCGTTCCTGAAGGGGAGCGTCGCTCAGGATTCTCCCATTATACCTGTAAGCGCATATCACAGCACCAATATTGATGCGCTGATGAAGGCGATCAACGATGTTATTCCAACTCCAAAATATGACATAAATGCCAATCCATTGATGTATGTTGCCAGATCCTTTGATGTCAACAAACCCGGAGCCAATCCTCAAAACATAAAAGGAGGAGTGCTGGGAGGGTCGCTCATTAGGGGTTCGCTTAGTGTAGGCGACGAGATTGAAATTGCGCCGGGCATTCAGGTCACGAAGGGGAACAAGACAACCTGGGAAAACGTTGTCACAGAGGTTGTCAGCCTCATGGCCGGGAAGAGTTCATATGACAAGATAATCCCCGGTGGCCTTGCCGCTGTAGGCACTAAACTTGATCCATTCCTCACGAAGGGAGATTCATTCACCGGGAGAGTAGTAGGAAAGGTGGGAAGGGTGCCAAGCGTTGTTTTCAACATGTCCATTGAAGCCAGTCTGCTAAAGAGGGTTGTAGGATTTGAGGAAGAACAGAACGTAGAGCCCTTGAAGTCAAAGGAAAGCCTGATGCTCACTGTTGGAACAGCGAATACGGTTGGGGTGGCCACTGCCGTTAGAGATCAGAACATAGAGATAACGCTGAAATATCCAGTAGCTTCCGACATCGGGGAGAGAATATCCATTGGCAGGAGAATCTCTAACAGGTGGAGACTCATAGGCTACGGCAAGATAGTCAACATAGGATAAGATCCTATTTTTCTTTTTCCAGTGCAAATGAGCATTTTGTTTCCAGTGGGCAACCTTTGCAAACAGGTTTCTTGCGGCAGTGTTCTTTTGCCGTAAGCACCAGCATAGCATGAATGTTTTTCAATTCCTCAACATTCAGGGCTATGTCACCGATGGGAACTTTGCCTATTAGCAGGTCGTGTTGATATTTTTCCTTTCCGGTGAACCGGGTAAAAATTCTGGTTGTGTAGCTATCAATGATGAAAGCAGGGAACCCAAGAGCATAAAGCAATATGTCATCCCTGGTTTCTGGTCCGATTCCGTGAATGCTTCGCAGAAAATTAGCCACATCTAATGCGGATTTCTTTTTCATGGCTTCCACGCTGCCGAATCTCTCTATTATGCCGGATGAGAGCCGTTTAAGCGTCATTGCCTTCCTGTTATAGAAGCCGGAGGGCATTATAGCTTCCTTAATAGTATCCTCGTTGCTTCTACAAATCTCTAATATTCCCAGGACCTGATAGTCTTTCATCCTCCTGAGTGCAATCTCGACATTTTTCCATGATGTATTCTGTGTGAGGACAGATCCGATTATGATCTCCTCATCGTTATCTGCAGGCCACCATCCAAGATCACCGTAGTGGCTGTAAAGAAGTTCATAGATCTCCCGTATGTTCAAGATTTTTCCAGATTCCAGCCATGTTAAATTATGTTACTGATCTGGAGATAGTATCAAGTCAACTTTTTTTCCTATTTTCAAGTAATGATTATAGCGTGGGAAACCGAAGAAAACATTATAATTGAATCAGGAATCTCCAATAGAAATGAGTGAGTTTGACGCCATTGTGATTGGTGCTGGCCCAGCTGGGGCATCAGCCGCTATTAGACTCGCATCTTCTAAAAAAAATGTGCTTCTCGTTGAAAAATCCGACCCGCCCGGCAGCAAGAACGTCTCTGGAGGAGTTCTATGGGGTAGTAGCCTCTCATCCATAATTCCGGATTGGGAAAAAAGTGCCCCTGTAGAGAGATTCGTGGACACAAAATCCGTGGCATTTCTGACACAGGATTCCAAGATAGGAATAGATTTCAGTTCAAAGAAGTTGCAGCAGAAGAAGACAGGTTATACGGTACTCAGGGCCAAGTTGGACCAATGGCTGGCAAGGAAGGCAAAGGAAGCTGGAGCCATGGTCATTAACGGCGTTACCGTTGAGAAGCTTCACATGGAAAATGGGAAAGTTACAGGGGTGGAACAGGGTGGGGATGTTATAACATCAGACGCTGTTATCCTCTGTGAAGGCGCCAACCCAAGGGTGGCGATTGATTCAGGACTGCATAAGCGCCTTTCGGATCGTGATGTTGCTATTGGAGTCAAGGAAGTAATCACTCTTCCAGAGGCAACCATAA
>JAJYZU010000018.1 GCA_021799755.1 Thermoplasmata archaeon | reverse complement strand
AATTACCTGTATCTGTGGGACGGTGCACTGCTCATTCTTGGGATGTGTATCCTCCTACCCACGAGGGAAATCCGGAAGGAAAACGAAATCAAGAGTCTTACCTTCAGGCTCTTATCACCGTTCGCAGCACTTTCATTGATATTCTTTGCATTCATGTTCTACAGAAAGACAATATCCTCAGGTCCAGCATTCTTCTATGCCGTTGTTGTTATATTTGCGATACTTCTCTTTCTTGTTCTAAGGAACAGATACAGGTCTTACTATTCAAATATAATCACAGCAACGCTAGTCCTTCTGAGCCTGTATGCTTTCTACCAGATTGCGCTTGTATACAGGACTCCACTGATCTGGACTTTTTTACTCCTGATATTTACATTCTGGATATTCGGCTTCAATTACAGAACTTTCAGGGAGGGATCCAGAAACATATACACAGCGTTTGATCTCATGTCAAGGGGAAGATACATCCTTTCAATTGTCGCTGTAATAGCATTCGGCGGAATCATTTATGGTAACATTTCTGCTATACAACATGACTTCAGTCTCCTTTATTCGGCCGGAGCCAGTATATCATCGCCTGTCACAATTCATAACCCTGCAGGTCTCATGGAATTACCGGAATACATTGGGCTGGCAGGCATGGGGCTTATTTTCATGGTGAGCATTGGCTACAGGAAATTCAACATATTCTTATTCATAATACTGCTCCTGGCGTTTTTCACTGGAATAAGCTATTTTCTTTCAACAAAAGTAACGAGTGTCTGGACACCCAGCTCTGTGGAGGTGTTATTTTTATCTATCATAATAACTGCACTTGTTTTTTACGAGCCAACATACAGATTTGTGCGATCCTACACTTCAAGGATTCCAGTCGGGTTATCTCTCGGCAGGCAAAGGGGATCTGCGAGGTTTCTTCATGGGAGGTATGACGTCTCTCTTGTTCCATCCAAGAAAAACAATCCGGATTTCCTCGGCGCCGGCGGATTTGCTTACGTGTTCAGGGGAAAGGACGTTCTTAAAAACGTTCCTGTTGTATTGAAGGTACCAAGGATTTATGACGAGGAGTCGAAGAGCGATCTTGAAAAAAGGGAGAGTATTAAGGAATCCATTAAGCAACTTGAGGCTGAGAGCAGGGTCCTGTCAGAGATATCTTTTCCGGGCGTTGTTTCTTACATTGAATATTTCAGGGAAGGCGGTCAGCATTTCCTGGTTGAGGAATATGCAGAGGGGAGAAACCTCAACTCCTACCTTGCGACAAAGGGAAAAGAGGGTACAAAATTTGAGGAGGACGAAGTGATCCGGATCTCGCTGAACCTTCTCTTCTCTGTCAATTACCTGCATCTTCATGAGATATTCCACAGAGACCTGAACCCGGGAAATATTGTAATAACAAAGAAGATCCCCAAGATCATAGATTTCGGCACATCAAAGCACCTTGCAAGCAGGGTATCCGGATCGTTCTTCACTCATAGCGAGAGGATAGGGGTACCATGTTATCACCCGCCAGAGCTTGATTCTGATGATAAGATCAAGGCATCATCCACATATGACACATACTCCATTGGAGCGCTTATGTGCTCCATGATAACGGGAAAGTTCCTTGACAATGAAGAGATGAGGGAGAAATACGGTGTCGAATTCATTACAAGGAAATATCTGGAAAGTGAGGTCAAGCCGCTGTGCAATCCCAAGATATTCGATATCATAACCAAGGCCACTAACCTGAAGCCGTCTGAACGTTACAAATCTGCCTTTCACTTTATAGCAGATTTCCTCACGCTTTCAGGGGATTTCCTTGTCTCGGATCTGGGTTATATCTGCAAACTTGATCAGGATCACAAGGTTCAGATTTTCAGTCAGAAAGCAGTGCCCGCCTCAATACTCGGGGATTATATTGTTAACGATTACAATCTTTACATAACCGAGAAAGGTAAGGACGACAGATCCCGTGTTGGTACCGTAGAGTACGATAACAGGACCAATACCTTCGTGGTTTATCCTTACGGGAAGAGGAATATTTTCCAGAAGAAATCTGGATCGTTATCACAGAAGGTTATCAGGGGAACGATCAACGAAGGAGATATAATTTCTATCAGACCGGACCTCAGGGATGGAACTTTTTCATATTACAGGGTAAGAGTGTAAGAAATGGATGCAGCAATGAAGAGTATCAGGGGAAAGGTACGTGAAAGGGATGAGGACACGATATGCGTTATCCTTTCAGCAATGGAAAATGAGATAGAGAGAAAGGAACAGTTTTTTGCTGCACTCGCTGATGGAATGGGCGGGACCGCCAGGGGTGATGTTGCCAGCAGGCTGGCAATTTCGGAGGCGAGACACATTGGCTCGTCAATGATGAACCGTGACCTCACGTCTGCTGATATCGTGAATTCAATTAACAGGATATATGAAAATGCAAACAATGCTCTCCTCACCTATGTTTCAAGAAATAACATGCAAAAAATAGGTACCACCCTGGTTGTAGCATATTTCGATGGTACTGATCTTTACGTGGGCAATGTCGGTGACAGCAGGCTTTACATTTTCAACGATGGTAAGAGGAGCTTCAGGACATCTGATCATTCCTATGTTGAGATGCTCGTGGATCAGGGGATCCTGACAGAGGAGGAATCCAAGTATCATCCACGGAAAAATGAGTTAATGAGGGCTATAGGGTTTGAGGAGGATCCACTTCCGGATATATACCGTCTGAGAACGTTCAGGGGTGACTCCATTCTGCTATGCTGCGATGGCCTCTGGGAGGCTTTCGACGATGCTATCATTGCGAAGGGGCTTCAGGCGAACATGTCCTGTCATGATTCCCTTGACGTACTGATAAACCGTGCCAATGAGGTGGACGGAACAGATAACATATCAGCTATTCTTCTGAGGCCATACGTTGAGACAACCGAGGAATCTGCGCTGAAGAAACCCACGAAATCCACTATATAAGGTCAAAAAGGCAAAGATTCAATCCCTCTTTCTTGCCAGATTGAAGGCGATTGCGAAAGGTATTACTATCCAAAGGAGGCCCACCAGGATCAGTAAAGGCGACACAAGCCCATATGATGATGGATCAATCGAGATGGAAGTAATTAAGCCTATCTTGCCTGTGAACATTGTCTGCACAAGAGACGAAAAACCTGAAGGGCTGATGTAATCGAATGCGATTGTGCCCAGAACATATTCATTGCTTGATGATGATACTCCCAGAGCGGCAAGTATTGCAACCGGTATTATGGACCAGAAGAGATCAAGAACAATGAAAACTGCAATGGATGCCCCGAGCAGGGCTCCCTGGGATTTCACTATGTGTGAAAACATGTACACAATTCCCAGGAAGGCCAATCCTTCAACAACGTATGTCCAGACGAAATAGAGGCTGAAGTAATCAGAAAGATACATTGAAAAATAATGATCTATAATCAGGTCGGAGAAGATCATCGAAACACCAACTGCAATAATTATTGCAACTGCATTGGCGACAAACCTGGAAAATATGAGACCGCCCCTTGTTACAGGACGCTTTAATACAGATTCCAGCACGCCGCTGGTTCTGTCCTTTCCATACGTGAGATATCCTGCAAACACAGCCAGTATCGGTATGAGGAACCCGAGTATGGCGGAAGTACCCGAAAAGACCAGGGACTGTAATTCACTCTGCGTTATCGGAGAGTAAAAGGTCATAGGCCCGATAACCTTCGGGCTGGAAGGAACACCGGTTCCATTTACTGCCAGTGCTGCAAACGTAATGTTCTTCTGGGAATAGCTGACATCAGGGAATACATTAATAACAGTAAATGCAGATTCTACATACTTGAACGTGTAGTCTGTTGTTGGTGATCGGAGAAAACTACTAGAAAAGTTTCCAATATATACGGTGTATGAGGGTGCTGTGGCACCATCCGGACCCACATAGAAGAGCTCTAATCCAACATCAGATTTATTGGTTGGGTTATAGATCTCACCGGTCAAACCACTGACCATCTGCAATCCTGAGTACGTAATGGAAGTATTGATCGAATATCTGCCAAGAGAAGTCGTGATTGGAAGCCTGAACTCTTTGTAGGTGTAGTTGACATACAATGAAATTGTAGCAGATAGATCTATTGGTATAGTAACGTTGGCAAATCCGGAGAGACCGGATGTTGCATTATAAACTGAACCGTTATACGTGAAACTGTCCGTAACATGAGGAAATGGACTGCCGTATGCATTGTGATCATATCCGACCACTGTCAGGCTGTTTCCATTGATATAATAACCGTAAGTGAGAGATGGCTTTGCAGGAATTGAGACAGGGCTAAAAGTTGAACCAGACTCGTATGCAAGAAGCGCCGAAAGCCCTACTATTGCTACAATCATAATTATGACAAACTTACTGGTCAGGCTTCTCCTTATCTCATATATTATCGGCTTCATTTGGCACCACCTATTAAGCTGAAAAAATAATCCTCCAGACTTTCACCTATAGGGTTGAATTTCCTCACTGTATAATTCGCCTTAAAAAGATCACTGAGGATGACTGGTATATCTGTATCAGAAACCTTCAGGTCTCTCAGAATCATAACATGATCTGACTTGTCCAGCTCACCGTAATTCTGAAGTATCTTTGCCGCCTCGTTATCATAATTCAAAATATCTATCTCAATGACAGTCTTGCCTAGTGTTTTGAGATCTCCGCGGTTAAGTAACTTGATCAACCTTCCATGATCTATTATTGCAACCCTGTCCGCTACATCTTCAACCTCAGATAATATATGTGAGGATAGAAGTATAGCTTTACCCTCCTTCTTGAGACTGAACATCAAATTCCTTACAAACAGCACACCTTCCGGATCCAGGCCGTTAAGTGTTTCATCAAAAAGAACGTTCTTTGGGTCACCTATTATGGATTCAGCTATGGCAAACCTCTTCTTCATGCCCTGGGAATAATTCCGAAGCTTCTTGTTAAACTGACCCTTCAAACCCACCCTTTCTAATAGTTCAGTGATTCTGTCGTCTGTTTCTTTACCATGCATTCCGTAAAATCCCGCAAAATATCTCATAAGATCGAATGGTTTGGCGTTCGGTTCAAAGTTTGGAAGTTCCGGTATCCACCCAATATTTGACGCTGCCTTGACCTTCTCCGATACAATGTCAAAACCATCCACTAATATGTGTCCCGATGAAGGCAAAATAATACCTGAAGACATTCTAATCGTTGTTGTTTTGCCTGCCCCGTTTAAGCCGACAAGACCGAGTATCTCCCCGTCTTTCAGTTCAAGTTCAAGGTCATTAACAGCGAGTGGCTGTTTTTTTATGTATGATTTAGATGCATGTTCTATACTGATCATTTTATCTTAACCGTCTCTTCCGATATCGAAATCGATATCATATAGTTAATGCAAACATCCGGGTTGAAAACCCAGAACCGTTGGAACACAGAAAGCGAGTTATTTTCGGTTTATTTGTCAAATTATACAATGACTCCAAATGCCTGTTATAAGATATAAGGCCGCCACTTTGACCCATACACATTATTATTTATTGAATTCACCTATCTGAAATAAAAGAATATACTATTTTAACGATTTAAAATAACAAGATTCTGTTTATAAGTTTTTTAAAGACACCCGCCTAAATCATTTTCCAAAACTGTTGTATTCAATATTTCTGGAAACCCTTATTTTCCTGGCCAGAATTCCAGGCAGGTAAGCACTGCCGTACCAGACAACAGCATCCCTCAACCGGGTGGGCAATACAGATATCTCTAGTAGGAGGTTAAGTGCTATAATACCGGAACTATACACATCCCTGTATCATGGGTGTCTGCGAGTGGTGTTGCATATGGAGAGGTTAACAGTTTAATCGATTCGACCAGCAGTGTTAAATGGAATATAGATCTTGATTCAGGGACAGGTTCAAGCGGAATATCCGTGAGCACTGGATTCCTGGCGGGTTAGACTGTTTGGCAAAACACAAACGTTTTTTTGAAAAGATGGGCAACAGGAAAACCACCAACCGATGGTCATGTCTATATTGATGCACAAGCAACCGGAGCTCTATTTCAGCTCTACAAATACAACCCATATATGTGTGCAAGGTTTGGATTGGACTGTCCCCATCCAACCGGCGATTTCCAGTACGATGCTTCTATCATCAATCCAGAGTTAGTTTCGACAGGCGCCATATGCGGTGGGGCTTCTCCAGGTGCTCCTCCAGAAATGTTCCAGATATCCAAGAATTTCCCGGAGGGCTACTTCGGCTTTTATCTTGGGCAGGGAAGCCACAGTAACTCCCTAGGTCAGTAGGTTTATAGTAATTGTTTTGTGGACGATTATGCCTCTTCCGACAAACAATGGATCAGTGTTGGCATCTCTGTCGGTGCAATTCTCGTCTGGGCTCTTGAACCAGAAGCAGCGATCTATACAGATCTTCTGTTGAGCGTAATTGGTTATATTTCTAGCTCCACCACTGATTTGTCCCTGGCAGATCTTTCATTCGATGCCCCAACCGGTGTGTCTGTTTACGTTTTCGTATACTTTGGAAATGTAAACTATGAAATGACAAACGGCGAGACCGGAAGGATCCCCCTGATGGGAGGCTCTGTCATCGGGATTTACCAGGGTTTGTAATATTCGCGCACTTGCCCTATACCAGATTCAATTATGTGTCATTATTTGAAAGCGCTTTCCTTTTGCAGCATTAAACAATCATACCAAAAAAGTTAATAGGAGAAGAGTAAATTGCGTGCCTATGGATTGCAATTCTCTCATCGCAATGATAGAATCAAAATACAGCAAGATGCTTGGTCCTTTCGGGCCGGAGGAAGATCTATCTGAAACTGACCGTTTGAAGTATATAGATGCAACATCAGAATTCTTGAAATGGATGGAAGATACAACGCTGAGAACTCCATGTGAATCAGGCGATCAGACAATTTCTGCTAAACAGTGTATCCTGAATACAATGAATGACGATCCAGATGAGTCGCAACATCCACTTCTATGGGAATCTCTAGGCCTCTTTTCAAACGCAAGACTCAAGCAGATATTCGGCGTTGAAATATTCTCTGACGAATAGGTTATTTCCACTAAAAGTTTAATTAGTCTGCTAAAATCGATCCTGGATAAAAGTGGATGAGAGAATAGAACGCAGGTTGCAGGATATTGTTAAAGCATTGCCTTCCGAGGAAATGTATTTTGAGGCATTACGGGATATTATTAAGGACATAATCAAGGAATATCTGAGAAAACAGATCAACCAGAACGCAGAGCTGAAAAAGGGCATGGCTGAAGCACTGCGTGGTTTTATGGAAGCGAAGCTCAAGGAATATGATTCCATGGCAAGAATGGCAAAGCTTACAGCGAGTTTAAGTCTTCTAGCTGCTCCTGAGTCCGTTAAAGACGAGGCTGTTAAGGACTTTGCCTCCGTTTTCCAGAAAGAGATTGAAGAGATAATAAGAAGAACGTTCTGATTATAATTCCATAAGATATTTTAGTTATTATGGCTCATCACACTTTTGTGTGGGTTGATAAAAGGGTAGATGTATTGGATACAATATATCCTGACTGGTTAATTATAAATCATACCGAGTGGTGATTCTCTAAAGATAGAAGTCAAACGAAAAGGCTCTCATTTGCGGATGAAACATAAAGAAGGTATTAACCTGACCCGCATGAAAGTCCGGTGACCCGTTATGATATCAGTGGTCAGGTGCCTTATTCCTAAGATTTAAAATCCTTGATGATTGTGCTTTTCGATTTCAGGTCGAAAAGCGTGAACATCGAAGGATTTGGGCTGAAGTTCATCATCTTCTGATAATCCGTCTGCGATTGCCACGTAGATGAGTTGACATACCTGACTCCCTTGTAATTGCCTATGGCGTGTGAATGAACATGGCCTGTAATGAAAATATCCGGAACTGTCTCAATTACGTGATAATCATTAGGTGACGGTATCAGCGGAGTTTTCCCCCCGTATTTTGGGGCAAGATGTCTTCTTCTAAGAAGTTCCTCTATTGCCTTCCCTATAGTACTGAAATTGAGACCGGGGATAAGCTCAACCATATCGTTCAGGGACATGCCATGGTAGATCAGGACGTTCTTCCCTTCGAGGACAAGGTTATAGGGATTTGGAAGAAAATAAATGTTATTGTTGAAATTCTTCTTCAGCCTTTCCGGAAGGACGGGCTGTGGTTCTGCCAGTCTCACGATATCATGGTTTCCAGGCATGATGAAGACCTTGATATCTTCCGGCACCTGATTCACGTATTCCGAAAGCTTCCCGTACTGCTCAAGCGGTTCCAGTATCTCAAGATCTGAGTCCTGTCCCGGGTATACACCTATTCCGTCCACCACATCTCCGCTTAGAACAAGATACTTTATTCTGCTGGAATCCGTGTCAGAGCGCTTTATCCAGTTTATCATCTGAATGAAATCGTTCTTCCGGAATGTTTTGCTTCCGACATGTATATCTGAAAGTGAGGCAACATATACAGGATCAGCCTTTTCATCATCTATGACCCTGTAAGGTATGTCAGGTCTGATAATTTCATTTGCAAATATTGTTTTCCTGTCACCCTTTGCAGACAGACCCCCTACAATTCCTATAACCTCATCCTCCAGTATAATCTCATTGAACGACTTCTTGTTCTTCATTATCATTACTTCAATCGAATCATCAAGATCCTCCACAAGAAGCCTCCTGTGACCATTTTTAGTAACAGAGACCTCAGAGACCATTGCAACAAGCTTTACTTCTCTGGTATCCTCACGGATCTTTTTAATTCCCTTGATGTCCGTTGAACCACGCATTGCGCTGGAAAGAGATATGATCTTCCTCAGTTTTTCATATCTGCTGACAAAGTAGCCCCTGAAATCGTCCACAGAGGATTTTACCCTGACATCCGGAAGATATATCTCGAATTTTCTGTCAGATGATTCATACGGAATATTCAGTGTCTGTCTGATCTTATCAACACTTATGTAACCGGAATCAAGGGTCTCCCTTGTTATCAACCTGTTCACAAGATCACCGCTGTTACTTTTCAGCAGGAGATCCAGTGCATCAGAGGCAATTAGGAGGCCATGTGAATTGAAAAATTCAATTATCCTTGAACGATCTCTGTAAATATCCTCCATGTCAGGCTTCAGCACTTGGGAGTTTATATTTTTCTTGTTTCTTAGATCTTGAAAGATCCATGACCATTAAAGAATTATGTAGGTATTGCATCTGCAGACGGTAATATAAATTGTCTGAAGCTTTTGGTGCTCCTGGGATAGAGCCAAGATGGACCCATGGGGACAAGGAAGGAGTTGGCACGACATATTCAACGTCGAGCAGGATCTGGTTCACTATATGGAAAGGCATTGTCACAGAGATATACTACCCGCATGTGGATACACCCCAGACTAGGGATGTACAGATCCTGATCACTGACGGAAAGACCTTTTTCCATGAGGAGAAGAAACTTGAGAACAAAACATTCAGACTTAACGATTTCAGCGCGGGTTACAGGGTCGAATCCGGTCCTGGTGACTTATCTTATTCGATAACAAAGGAGATTATTACGGATCCACACTCATCCACTGTGCTGATCCATTATAAAATCCTGCCCGGTAAAGTAAAAGAACTAAAAATATACCTGCTGTGTGCACCACATCTTGGAAGCGAGGGTATGCACAACAACGGTGAGATCCTGAAAGTGAATGGATCTGTCATCCCTTACGCCTATCGTGGTGATATACATATGGCAGTCCAGTCCTCATGTGGTTTCTCAAGAGGATCAGCCGGCTTCGTTGCCTACAGCGATGGATGGACAGATATTTCCAGGAACCTGAACATGGATTATGAATTCACTTCGGCAACTGACGGAAACATAGCGCTCACTGCAGAACTACCTCAACAGGATCAGTATGATTTTACGATTGCAGTTGCTTTTGGTGACAGTAGAAATAACGCAATACTGAAGGCTATGCAGGCTGCTTCAACCCCATTCAGCACAAAAATGGAAAGATTTAACGAGCAGTGGGGAAGGTCAAGAAGGCAACTTCTGGATCTCGGAAAATACTCAACCGATAAAGGAAATCTTTTCCAGTCCTCTTATAATGTGTTAGTAAGTCATGAGGATAAAACCTATGCCGGTGCTCTGATTGCCTCGCTGTCTATTCCATGGGGAGAAATGGCAGGTGATGAGAACAAGGGTGGCTACCATCTTGTCTGGGTCCGGGATATGTATCACAGCTCTACGGCTGCAATGGCTGCAGGGGATATGGGGATAGCTGAAAACGCGCTGATATTTCTCGCAACTTCACAGCAGGAAGATGGTGGATTTCCACAGAATTTCTGGTTGACAGGAGAACCATACTGGCGTGGGATTCAGCTTGATGAAACTGCCTTTGCAATCATACTGGCCTGGAGGGTAGCTAAAACCGGCAAATGCGCTTTTGACCCGCATGAGATGGTCATGAAGGCAGCATCATTTATAGTCAAACATGCCCCTGTTACAGATCAGGAAAGATGGGAGGAGGCATCGGGCTATTCTCCATCTACTCTAGCATCAAACATTGCCGCAATGGTTTGCGCTTCTGAATTCGCATTGGGAAGAGGAGAAAACAAGCTATCGGATCTTTTCCTGGATTATGCGGATTTTCTCTGGAGCCATCTTGAGCAATGGACGGTAACAAATAATGGCACTCTGGTACCGGACATAAGGAGGCATTTCATCAGGATATTGCCATCTACACCAGAAGATTCTGACAAGGTTCCTGAAATGGAGAGTGCTTTACTTACTATAGCAAATCATGCTCCGGACGAAAACAATAAATTCAAGGCTTCGGAAATTGTGGATGGTGGTTTCCTTGAGCTCGTAAGATATGGAATCATGAAAGCGGATGATCCTCTAATTATTGATTCAGTTAAGGTCATAGATGCCGTGCTTAAAGTAAAGACAAAATATGGAGAAACATGGCACCGCTACAATCATGACGGTTATGGAGAGACCGAAGATGGATTCCCGTACACCGGTCATGGAAAAGGGCGTGCGTGGCCTTTGCTTGCAGGTGAAAGAGGGCATTACGAGATCGCACTCGGAAAGGATCCGAAGGCGAGAATAACTGCAATGGAAAAATTTTCTTCAACATGCGCCATGCTTTCTGAACAGGTCTGGGATTCTGATGATATTCCAGAAAGACATCTCTTCAATGGCAGGCATACGGGCTCTGCACGCCCGCTGGCTTGGGCGCATGCCGAGTATATCAAGCTACTGCGATCCGTACGGGATCAGAGGGTCTTTGATCTAATAGATCCAGTTTACAACAGATACTGCAAGCATGAGGGGAACCCTTCCAAAGTTGAAATCTGGAGATTTAACAGGAAGATAACAGAAGCATCCAGAGATTTCAGAATAATCATTCTGGCACACAATGTATTCAGTCTTCATGCAGGAACGGATGGGTGGGACAATCCTGTGGACATCAGATCGGAAGCAATTGCCCACAGTTTCTACACAGTTGAAGTACCGGATTACATGATGAAATCCAAGGAAATTAATTTCACATTTTTCTGGCCCGAAGCCGAAAGGTGGGAGGGAAGGGACTTTGTTATCAGTCTCCACTAATAATCTTGGTCACATCTTAACATTAACATATACACTATAAAAGATTATTTTAGCTCTGCAATCGGGTTGAGTGGATAGAAGATTCTCAGACCCGGTCATTGTTTCCCTTTCAAGTGCATTCTTCTCAATGGGATTCTTCGCGCTCACGTTCTCTTTTCCGCTGTTTGCAGACAAACTTCATTACAATGCTGGTTTCATAGGTTTTCTGGGCATATTTGCAGGTATTCCGTTTCCCGTATTCGCCTACCTGATGACAAGATTTGGCGGTAAAACATTGCTATCATCCCTGAAGATATCGATGATAATCATGATTCCTATTGTAATTATATTCATACTTTTCAGTGGAATTTTTTTCATTCCTCTGGTGATATTATCTGATCTTGCAGGCGCTGCTTTCTACGTTTCAGTAGAATTAGGTATTGGGAATACTGATTCGCCCAATCTTGCTGAACGGTATTCAGTGGCCTGGGGCATACCAAATCTGGTATCTCCAGCCATAGCAGGTGCAGTCCTTGAAGGTCTTGGTTACCGGGACCTCTTCATCCTTTCACTGGTATTTTTCCTTGTTTCTATGATATTCATACCGATGAGGGGACTGGAAATCCGCGATAACAACGTTTCACAGAAGGGTAGTTTTTCAATATATCTCATAATGCCCATGCTATTTGGAGGCTTGTCTGCGGGGTTTTTCTTTTATGTGATGATACCTTATCTTAGATTAACAGGTTTATCCTACATCCTTATAGGTATAATCGGTGCAGTTCCGCCTTTTTTTTCAGCCACAGCATTTATTGTACTTAATAGAATAAGATCGGAAAACTGGAGGACTTATGCAACTGCTTCAGCTCTGCTCCTGTCAACCCCCCTGGCACTCTTTTTCTCCCAGTCCATATTGACTGTTGGAATGGTTTTTGCAATGGGGGGATTTGGTTCAGCAATAGCCTTTTCCAAGGGACTTTCATATATATCGAGAGGATCAACTCCATCGGTGGGTGTATTCTACTACGAAACTTTGTTTGGCATAGGCTTTATCCTTGGAAGCCTGTTTGGAGGTCTTATATTTGATTATTTCAAGTTCGTTGCTGTAATTGCAATATTTCTGCCGTCTTTGATATATTCCATCGCGGTAATGTCCCGGGGATTGGGCAAACCTCTTCACACAAATGAGCAGTAAAGATAACTTAAGAGGATATTTTAGTATGGTAAAGACGGATTTATCATTGCAGAATATCATCTTTATATTCCGTACTGCATAAGCATGTGAAAAGAATGGATGAAAGTTATGAGGATTATGTAAGATTCCTTAAAGAGAACATCGATCAGATAAGATCATCCCTTATCATGGACAGGAAAGATTTCAATCCGGCGGTGCCTGAATGGTTCTCGGAAATCTATCATGAGTACGTCCCTGAAAACCAAATATTTTCCAGCATCTCAGCTTCTGACAGCAGCGAATTTGTCCGCGAGCTGTACAACGGAAAGAAGATCATAATGACCAGGGGCTATTCTGTGAAAGGAGGTAAAGCATATTCGCAATTTTTTTCAGATGTTTTCTGGGTTTCAAGGGATCATCTCAGGAGTCTTGTAACAATGTTAATGGAAAACGTTGAGCACATATCAGTCTGTAAAATGTTGAAAAAAGAATCCCCCGATCTTGTGCTTTTAGACGGCTCACTTACGGGGAGGCTTTATCATGGTTACAAGAGATTTGAATCTGAAAAATATGCTGACATTGCCGATGAATATTATGATAACCTGAATAATATGTTACTTTCTTCCAGTAAGACGGGGTCTGCGATCGTTTACGTCAGCAAGACTTCTGAATCAAGGCTACTGGTTTCGAAATTTTTAAAGGAGCACAGGACATCATTGCCTCCTTCAGATATTAAAAAACTTGAAGCAACTGTTGACCATGTAATCGTTAAATCACTTGCAGTGAGCCCGGGTTACACAGAACCTATAAGAGTGGAGAACAGTTTTATTGATGAAATGTCAATATGGTCTTTCAACATTCTACCATCAATACAGGACCTTCCTTTGAAGGTAGAGGTCGTAACAGAAAGCGAACTAGACAGGACTTTTTTCTACAAACTCCTGGACACTCTATACTGGGGATATTGCGGGCCGAAGGTACACAATATATGGATCTCGAATGCAGATAACATGGTTAAATTCAGAACCGATGAAGTGGAGAGAATCTATATGGCAACATTCGAACGGATAATAGGCATTCCATTCTATGAAACAAGGGGGGAGAGGCGTGCCAGAATCAGGATTTAAAAACGAAACAGTTGGTTTTACAGTAGG
>JAJYZU010000174.1 GCA_021799755.1 Thermoplasmata archaeon | reverse complement strand
AGGATTATCTCAGGGATCCCGCTGCCTATAAAGACAAGATTGTGGTAAAAGATCGCATAACTGATAACATGTTCCAGCAGGTGCTTACCAGAACAGACGAATACGATGTGATTGCTACAACAAATCTGAATGGTGATTATCTTTCCGATGCGATTGCTGCCCAGGTTGGTGGCATCGGTCTCGCTCCTGGCGGAAACGTTGGTGATATACATGCGATTTTCGAGGCAGTTCATGGAACGGCTCCAAAATATGCCGGTATGGATGTCGCCAATCCAACATCCCTCTTACTTTCAGGCTCAATGATGCTGACTTACATCGGGTGGAAAGAGGCATCTGATATACTTGAAAGGGCCATAATGGAATCCTACAAAGACAGGAAAGTTACTCAGGATGTTGCCAGATTGATGAATATAAAGCCACTTAAATGCTCAGAATTTGGTCTGGAAGTCATGAAAAGGATGACAAGACCTCAGGAGTAAAGCAGCCCACTGAAATTTGTGGACATGAATTGTGTCAATGATCTGACCCACCTGACGGGTAGACCGTTCACTGCCAGATTTGTTATGCTTTCCTCCGTCCCGGTTGGGAATCCATTTACCGTCAACAGCGATGATTTAACAGAAGAAATTTCATGCTGTATAAGATCTGCATCTGATGTCCAGACAGACGAATACATGCGGTTTTGTGATTTGGCCTGAAGCGCAAGGGCATCTTCCAGTGAATTTACCTCATGCATTGCCAGGACGGGGAGATCCATTTCTGTGCTTAAAGAATCATTCTGCTTTGATACTGGAGATATCAGGGCTGGGGAAAATACACCAGATTCATATCCCTTCCAGAAATGAATATCTATCTCAGACATTTTCCCCTTTGTCAAAAATGAAGCAAAATCTTCTGCCTGTGGCTGATTGTGCACAACCCATGGTTCAACGGTCTTTTCCAGTTCCGTTATTATACGGTTGCGCAGATATTCCGCATTATCTGCCAGGACAATGATGTCCGCAGGTCTCAGAAATTTTGCCAGCGACCTGTCCTGAAATACAACAGCCAAAGTTTCTGCAAGTCTGTCAAGATCTGAGCCCTGTGAGGCGAAAACACTGTAACCAAATTGGCTTTCAGCTGAAAATGGTACTGTTCCGGAAAAATGTTGAATTTTTTGAAACAAATCGGTTGAACCTGAAAACAGTATATTGAGTGGGTGATATCTTGAGATATACCACCTCATTGACCTTATTTCTGGATCTCTGACCAGGTAAGCAGGGAAACCACGAATATTTATGAAAAAATCGCCAAAGAGACGATTAAGAGTAATTGAAGTGGTATCTGTTAAAAAAACCAGTGCCTGCTTCCTTGTCATAATTGAAGGAACAAGTTTCTCGATCAGCGATAGCACCGGTACAGACATGTCTGGAATTATAACACTGCTACCAATTCTCATTGGACCTGAAAGGAACTGCATTTTTCCAAATCCAACATGACCGGTTCCTATTGTTTCATGGACACCGCTGTCAACGGCGGATTGTATTGCCGATATTGACCTTGATATTTCGTTCAGCGCGGCCCGTTCTGATTTCCCGGTATCAGTCCTGATGCAATTAGCAATGGACTGTTTGTTGGTTTGAAGTATGCTTATGATTTCCTTAAGGGTGTCAGGTATGAAAGATTGATCATTATCCGATATACCTGAATGATCCAGCCAGCCCCTGATCGAGGAGAGGGGAGTTGGTTTATCTATGACTTTATTGCGGGAGAGTTCTTCAGAAACATCCGGTCTCTGTTCAGTCATCTGAAGCTGCCTCCCGGTCTAAATAACACTTGTATAGATCAGAGAAACTCTTCAACCGACTCTTCTGTCAGATGAACAGGTTCCGATTCAACTAGTGAAATTTTCGCCGCAACGGGATCTCTGTCTATATATGTTGGTTCCTGCTTCTGATAGAATATTCCGATCGGTATCTTTTCTCCCCATTCCTGAACTGCATTATATGCAGCTGAGAAGTCGGTCAGATCCTTTGCCTCGTATTTGTATACTCTTTTCCTGAAATAATCGTATGTGTTATATTTGTTAAAGGTCACGCACGGGCTGAACACGTCTATGAAGGAGAATCCTCTGTGCTGTATTCCTTTCTTGATTATTTCATTCAGGTGCTTAGGATCGCCTGAAAATCCTCTTGCAACAAAAGTTGCGCCTGCCGCAAGACCAAATGCCAGCGGGTTTATTGGCTTCTCGATATTCCCCTCCGGTGTGGTCTTGGACTTGAACCCCAATTCAGAAGTTGGTGAGGCCTGTCCGGTTGTTAGACCAAAAATCTGATTGTCTGATACTATATACGTTATGTCCACGTTCCTTTTCGCAGTATGGAAAAAGTGCTGAGTACCTTCGAAAAACCCGTCACCGTCACCTCCATAACCAATCACCGTAAGCTTTGGGTTTGCCCACTTAATTGCAGAAGCCACAGGAAGAAGCCTGCCATGTAGCCCGTGGAATCCATATGCGTTTATGAATTCTGGCAGGTTACTTGAACATCCTATTCCTGAAACTACGACTGTGTTGTGCGGCTCTATTCCAAGCTCTGCCAGAACTGCCTTTAAGGCAGAAAGTTGAGCAAAATTGCCGCACGCCGGGCACCAGTCCGGCTTAACCTTTCCATTAAAATCTGCTACTGTCACCATTTTAATCACCTCTTTTTATTTCCATTTGAATTTCCTCCGCAAGCTGGCCTGGGTAGAACGCCTCTCCATCAAATTTACGAACGAGTGAAGTCTTGATAAGGAATTCTGTTTTTAACAACCTGTTGAACTGGCCAGTATAATTATTCTCTACAACGATCACCTTCTTTTTTCCGCTGAGTAGATTTTT
>JAJYZU010000173.1 GCA_021799755.1 Thermoplasmata archaeon | reverse complement strand
CAGATGAATTGAAAGTAAGAAGAGCAAAGGAAGAGGATATTGAAAGCATAGCAGATCTTATGTACCGTCTCAAGAAGCTGAACGCCGAATTCGATACTCATTTCGAAGTGTCGCCAAAGGCCAAGGAAAAAATCTTGAGTTCTTTGAAGGAGTCCATACCGGATTCAAAGGGATGCATCCTTCTCGTCGGAACAATGAAACAGAAGGTGGTTTCGGTAATAAGGGCGGAGCTCAGGGAAAGAAAGTTCTACGAACCTCCAATTGATGTAAGAATCACCGATTTCTACATTCTCCCTGAAATGAGAAGGCGCGGCCTTGGCGGCATTATGATAGCAAAGCTGAGGGAGGAGATGCAGAAAGCCGGTCTCTCTCTACTTACGGTGGAATACCCTGCATTCAATGTCATTGCAAAGAACTTCTATGAAAAGCTTGGCTTTACACCCAACATAAGCGTCCTGAGGTATATGGAACGCGACAACAATAAGTGATCACACCTTTTCGCCTTAACAACATTTATTATTATTTCAGTGCTGAGCATTTATGACAGGGGCAATAATGATTTCGTCCTTCAGGGAAGGCGATCAGATGAGCAGGCAGTATACCTGCGATGGGGAGGATATCTCTCCTGCGATTTCATGGTCTGGTTTTCCGGCAGAAACGAAATCGTACGCGATCATAATGGATGATCCGGATGCACCTATGGGAACCTTCGTGCACTGGGTAGTTTATGATATTCCTTCTACCATAACGGGGATAAGGGAAAACTTTCCTAAGGTCCCGGTAAGCGAAAATGGTATTAGACAGGGTAAGAATGATTTCGGGAAATTCTCTTACGGAGGCCCGTGCCCGCCGGGTCAAAAACCGCACAGATATGTCTTTCATCTATATTCCACAAACTCAGATACAACGTTACCTTCAGGAATGGATAAGAAGAAACTTCTCCTTGCCCTTGAGGGCAGGATACTAGAAGAGAAGACTTTCACTCTCAGCTATAAGAGAAGCAGGTAAGCCCGAGTCTTGGCTTAAAGATTCGAATTATTCTCAATTTTAGATGTTGCTGAAGCGATAATGTGAGTATAAATACTTATAAACCAGTTCAGGTTGCATAATCATGCCAGTTCACAGCAGCATGACTTCAAGCATGGTGATTCTGAAGGACGTTAAGCTGAAGCAACCCCTGGTGTTAATGAGCTTTCTGGACAATTCTGCAATAGGCGTTATGACGTTGAAATACATAATAGAAAACCTCAAGATGAGCCAGTTCGCTCATGTTTCGTCGCCTTACGTTCCTCCTGTGACTGTTTTTGTTGCCGGAAAGCTACGGCATCCTTTCAGGCTCTACAGCGATGCTGAGGGCAAATACTGCATTGTAATCAGCGATATACCTGTGGATCCGGAAGGGTATTATGAGATATCGAATGTTATCTCGGACTGGCTTAGGCAGGTGAATCCAAAGATGGTTGTCAATATCGATGGTTTTCCTGTTGAGTCTGTAGGCAATGGGCAAAGAGTATTCGGCGTAGGAGATAAGAATGCAATAAGCATGCTTCAGCAGAACAAGATACCGCTCGCTCAATCTGCGCTCATAACTGGAATGGGTGGTGCTATTCTTAATGAATCCATTCTGCGCAAGCTGCCCCTGATGAGCCTTCTTGCTGTGACTGTCGAAGGCATTCCAGATCCTGCGGCAGTTCTCTCTGCTGTGGAGAACCTGAACACACTGTTCGGAATGAATATAGAAACCGGACCCCTCAAGGAGACTACATCAAAGTACCATGAGGAGATGAAGCGTATCAGGGAGGACTATGCGAAAATGCAGTCCGGTGAGAAGAAATCCGATAGCATGTATGCCTGAAAAATCATAGGCTAATTGTTTGTTTGCATCTGCGCAACAAAATACTTTATAACTCGTATTATTTACTGGTTTAATATCATGGTAAAGTATAAGTGGGTCGCCCTTTCAAACACGACAATCGGCGTCCTGATGGCCTCTATAAACGGTACCATTATTCTCATTTCTCTGCCTGCGATTCTTGGACCAACGGGGATCAACATAAATCCCACTGCCCCAGGAACCTTCATTTATCTGATCTGGCTCATAATGGGTTATAACATCATAACAGCGGTTATTTTGCTCACTTTGGGAAGACTTTCTGACATTTTTGGCAGGACAAAGCTTTTCAATCTGGGATTTGTGATCTTTACGGTCGGATCAATCCTCCTTTTCCTGACACCCAGCAAGGGGGATACCGGTGCACTCGAGCTGATAGTTTTCCGCCTTATTCAGGGACTTGGAAGCGCATTCCTGTTCGCAAACAGCACCGCGATCCTGACGGATGCATTTCCCCTGCATGAGAGGGGAAAAGCGCTGGGACTCAATCAGGTTGCAGCCCTGGGTGGATCCTTTGTCGGCCTGATACTTGGGGGAGTGCTTGCAGTCTATGATTGGCGTTATGTCTTTCTTGTGAGTGTGCCTATTGGCGTACTTGGGACGGTATGGTCGCTGCTAAAGCTTCAGGATCATTCTGTCAGGGACAGGAACCAGAAAATAGACTATGCCGGAAATATAATCTTCGGGGTGGGCGTTACAGTCTTTCTTTTAGGGCTTACGTACGGCCTGCTCCCGCCCTCCAGCGGAACAGGCGCAATGGACTGGTCGAGTCCGTGGGTCATTGCAGCCCTGTCCGGCGGTGCATTCCTGCTTGTGCTGTTTCCATTTGTGGAGAAAAATATAAAGCAGCCCATGTTCAAGCTTTCGCTCTTCAGGATAAGAGCGTTTGCGTTTGGCAATCTCGCTTCTCTCCTTGCTTCGCTGGGTCGTGGCGGTGTTATGTTCATGCTTATTATTCTTCTTCAGGGCATATGGTT
>JAJYZU010000172.1 GCA_021799755.1 Thermoplasmata archaeon | reverse complement strand
TGCCGAGCGGGTTTGGCACAGAGGTGCATATTTTGCCCAAAGTTACGGTTACTATGCATTCAGCTAAGGAAGGGATGGCCAGAGAAAATTCCGGTACTATAGCGGTAAAGGATATTGGGATACCCGAAGATCTGGTTAGCACATCGGGACCGGGTTATTTCCTGTCATATCCACTTCCTGATGCTGCGTCCCACAAAGGGATGAACGGAAAACTCGGAATATTCGCTGGAGCAAGATACCCCGGAGCTGCTATAGTCGCATCACTTGGCGCAGAAAAGATAGGTCTTGACTTAATACACATTTACACCAATCCAACCTCTAGGGACTTGGTGCAAGGATACTCCCCTTTCCTTATTACAGTTCCATACGGCGATCTCAGCAGATCAGAGGAGAACGATTCGCTCCTAATTGGGCCGGGAAACGGCCTGAATGAAGAAAATGATGAGATAATGTCTAAGCTCCTCTCCCTGGACAAGCCAACACTGCTGGATGCAGACGGCATTAAAACTCTTAACAGGTGCAAGTACACGAGAAAGAGACCGATCGTAGTCACCCCGCACAGGAAGGAGTTTGAAATACTCACTGGAATGGAAGCCTCAGAGGACAACGCATATTCTTACGCAAGAAAAACAGGAAATGTTGTTCTCCTGAAAGGTAAGGTTGACATCATCACAGATGGCAAACGGATAATCCACTCGCCGGGCGGGAATGCGAGGATGACAATGGGAGGAACAGGCGATCTTCTCGCCGGTATAGTTGCAGCACTGCTTGCCAAGGGGATTGGCGAGCTGCATGCAGGCGCTCTCGGATCATTCATAAACAAGAAGGTCGGCGAAACTGCATTTTTGAGGCACAGCTACTGGTTTGGAATAATGGACATGGTTAACACGATACCAGAAACCATGAACTGGTTGTACAATTTTTGTTATGAAACGAGGGATTAATGCCATTCAATTCAATAGACGGAAAGTTTGTACTAGATACAAGCGCGATACTTTCAAGGAAGTATGATCTTTCATCTTCGATCTTCTATGTCACAAACTCGATACTGAAAGAGGTAGAAAAAGGAAAGATTTCCAGGTATCTAGAGATGGCAGAATCATCGTTGAATATTATCGATCCTGACGCTGATTCGATTGCCAGGGTTAAGAGGGCAGCACAGAAAACAGGCGACATCAACAGATTGAGTCATACCGACATAGAGGCCGTGGCACTTGCCTTGCAGATTGGCGCAACGCTAATAACCGACGATTATTCAATGCAGAATGTTTCCACCGTACTTGGCATAAAGGCAAACAGTGCTTCCATCAAGGAGATCGGAAAAGTCATAGAATGGGTATACAGATGCACAGGTTGCGGCAGAATATATGAGGAAAACACTGGTAGTTGCAGGATATGCGGTCATGCGTTGAAAAATTATCCAAGAAAGACAAGAAAGATCGAGGAGAAAGACGAAAAGGCTTCTAGCACCGGTTAAAAACACCCCTCATCAATTGCATGAGGAGATAATTCACGTTACTTAAGATCATAAAGATAGAGTTGGAAAAGGAATTATGCCATAATGCACTTGCATTAACATGATTGACATATCTCTGCCGCTTCAGAACGGAATGATAACATACCCTGGGGACGCACATTACGAGGAGTACGCATACAAGACACATGAGAAAGATCACGTGCATATAACAAGAGTTTTGATGGAGACGCATTCCGGCACGCACGTAGATGCACCCTTCCACATGTTGAAAGATGGAAAGAAGCTGAGCGATGTACCGCTTGAAAACTTCATGGGGCGGGCGACAGTAATCGAATGTAACGGAACAGAAGTCAAAGAATCGGATATCCCTGAGATGCATGAGAAGATGGTATTGTTCAAGACAAAGAATTCGGAAATGTACGATTCATTTCACACCGATTTCGTTTACGTATCCCTGCCTGCGGCAAAGAAACTTGTTTCGCATGGAGTGAAATTGGTGGGTATAGATTATCTCTCAATTGAAAAGTTCAACTCTCCACAGCCGGTAGTTCACTGGGAAATTTTGAAATCCGGAGCCGTCATCGTTGAAGGCATAAACATGAAAGGGGTAAAACCAGGGAACTACAACCTGGTCTGCTTCCCGTTGAAGATGTCCGAAGACGGGGGACCTTGCCGGGCAATTCTTTACTGAAAATCATATTAAAACTAACCATTTTCCTATCCTTATATGAAAGGAAAAGGTTCAAATTAGATGTTGCATTAAGACAAAAGATTTTGTTTGGTCGAAAAGGAAAACGAAAAAAAACCCTCGTTTAACGAAAGAAGAACTTTTCTAAAGGCAGTTGGAATATCCGGTGCGGCCCTTCTTGTGGGAGGGCTCTCAGGATGGAGATATTTTCTTCCAAAATCGAGAGACGTTCCCGTTGCTTCTTCATACCCAACGGCAATACTTACAGATTCAAGTGGTAATCCTATCCATGCTTCTGATGTACCTGTTGCCGGTTTGTCAACCACTAAATATCCGCTTATGGTATTCAATTATCCACTTCAGGATGAGCCGAACATTCTTCTGGCGTTGAATGGAGTGTCAATACCCGGCGGAGTTGGTCCCAATTCAAATATTGTTGCATATAGCGGGATTTGCCAGCATCTTGCATGTATTACGCCATTACTGAGCTATGATCCTGCGCAGCACATTCCATTTGAGGCGCAGTTAATAGGATATACTTCGGCTAACTGGCCGAAATATGGACTGATTTACTGCAAATGCCACGGCAGCCAGTATGATCCTACAAAAGGCGTTTATAATTTATATAATAACGGCCCAGCACCGAGTCCGGCAAATCATTCGCTTCCTCAGGTCATTCTTCACCATGACACAGTTACGGACTATCTTTACGCTGT
>JAJYZU010000171.1 GCA_021799755.1 Thermoplasmata archaeon | reverse complement strand
GCCATTTCTGTCGTATTATAACTGCCGTTGGAAAGCAGGAGGGGAGATGCAAATGACAGGACAATAAAATTCCTCTCGAAGAAATCGCCGTGGAATGACCCGTTCACGATCTGGATGGCATCAATTCCACTGCTTGCAGGAAGAAGCGCAAATATATTCATTCCAACGGGCGTAACTGAATAAACATAAAGAGCAGCAAGGGTCACGACAACGAAGACCACGAATACTTTGTTTCTGTTCCTGACTATATATGATCCAAGATTCTTCATGCCGTTCTCCATCGCAGCATGAGTCATCCTGGAAGGCTTGGAAGGCCAGAATATCCTTTCCCCTCCAAGGGCCAGCAGTGAGATGAGCATCGTTTCGGCAATGACAATGGTGAAGGCTATCCCGATTGCGTTTGTCAGTCCTGATCCGCTGAATATTGGGACGTTTGAGAGCCAGAGAATGAGATATGCCACAGTCACCGTTATACCGGAGGTGAAAACAGCATGTCCAGCCCACTGAGATGCATTAAGGACTGCTTCTCCGTTGCCGTTTCTCAGCTCCCTTCTGTACCTTGCCATAATATATACTGCATAGTCCGTTGTCAGTCCCAGCAAGAGTATAAGGAGCAGGGTCGGAGTTATGAATGTGGCCTTAGAGTGGATTACGTACTCATAAAGCAACCCGTTAATTCCCATGCCGATAATTGCTGAAAACATGAAAAGGAGAAGTGGTATGAATGCGGCAATGGGCGATCTGAAGAACACGCCAACTATCACAACGGAAAGCATCACACCGAGCACCAGAGCCGTAATCAGACCGGTCATGGATTCCTGTTCCAGTTCGGAACTGAATGCCGATCCTCCCGCCACATAATAACTGCTTCCCCTGATGCTGTTCTGGAAAGGCACGGTGATTGCGGTGGCCTGATTTACAAGATCTATGCCGAAGGAATTCTGGAAATTCACTATTATGAGGGTTGTAGTATTATCATATCCTATCATCTGATGGGCCACAAAGGGCGTTGGAAGAAACGGATATCTCCAGAAGCCCACGTTGTTCATTTCCACGTTGACTGACTGATTTATATTGCCATTCTTTGATCTGAGGAGAGCCGCGTAATTCTGGACTAGCGTGTTGTTGGAATTGACCTCCACAAGGGGATTTCCGTTCAGTAAAGTTCGTATTGAATTTATCACCACATTGGTGCTTTCCTGAAGCAGGACATAATCACGGCCCAGAAACTGATATTGGGGATTGAGATCAATGTTGAGGGCATCAAGGACAAACTGCCCTGGCGACATGTAAAGGTGATCGGTGATGAATCCGTTCGCCTGTGCATTTTCCTGCAGACCTCCTGCAGTCACCGATACTGAAAGTTGCGTAATTTCATTGTTAAAAATTGTGGGATTGGCGTACTGCGAAAGGGAAACATTCTGATCCAGAGATCTGTATATGAAGATCTGCTCCTGGTTTCCTCCTGTGATATTCGCAGGCCAAGTGGAACGTATGGTGCTGTTCACAGCCCCGTTCATATAGGGAAGAGGGTATGAAGAAACGTCTACGGTTTGAGTCAGAAGGCTATGGTTCCAGTACCTGGAGAAATTGTTCAGGTAACTTGTACCAATGATACTGTGGGAATATGCAAGAACCATCCCGGTGTAATTGTATGCCTCTGAATTGCTTTTGAATGGGTTTTGCGTCTGCTTGAGCACAGTTGTGAAATTTTCAAGGTAGATTAAAGGGATTCCAAAAATGAGGGATCCGGTTGCATTATATCCTGAAATCAGGCCATAAAGATTCGCGTTTGTGCTGTTCAGAAGCGGGTATGTGAAGTTAGATTCTTCACTTAACAGAAGCGAAAAGTTGGACAGTATGCCCTTCTCAATGGTGAATATTGATTCGACGGACTGAAAATGATAGCTTGAGTTTTTCAGTCCTGTTTTAAGGCTGTTCTGAAGGGCTAGGAGCCGGGCAGACTGGGTGTTCACGTTGGTTCCCGTTGTCACAACGACAAGCGAAGAAGAATTTGATGAATTCGTAGATGGAAAATACTGTGACAGAAGAGCCTGCGATCGATAAGATTGTGAGTTTGTGGGAACAATGTCGGAACTGAGGTTGTAGCTCACGTCGCTGAAGAACATCGTTGCAAACGGGAGCATGATCAGGAAAAATATAACCCAGAAAACGAGTATTTTCTTCCTGTTTCTGACGATGAATTCCCCGATTGACCTGAAATTCCTCTCAAACATGCGAAATGTGTAATCGTTAGATTATTATTAAATCGTACGCTATTTATTTAGATCAGAAAGTTCTTATTATGCAGGGTGCCTGGAATTACATTCCCGCACCGTCATGGAATGACGTTTGAAACTGTGCACTGCATTAATGTTTAATTCCACGATTCTCCATGTGGTCAATATGGAATTCAGGCAAATTGATCTGGAAGAATATTTCTATTCTCTGGTCAGGCAGATTCCGAGAGGGATGGTTACCTCATATGGCGACCTGTCGGAGGCAATGGGCGATAAGATCTCTGCACGGGCCTGCGGATATATGCTCTCTGTCAATCCTCACCCTGATTTTACTCCATGTTACAGGGTCGTTCATTCGACCGGCGATGTTGGAAATTTTACCCATCCGCTCGGCCCCGAAGAAAAGATAAGACGGCTCAGCAACGACGGCATCGTGATAGAAAACAAAAAAATAAGGGATTTTGAAAGAATCCGTTTCAGGGGATTTGTCTCGGACTGTCCACTGAAGCGTCTGCAGGAGGAGCAGAAGAAACTGGCAGAATCTATCTCTTCTGGTGATGGAGATTTGGGAGACGGCATCGCCGGGGTTGACGTGTCGTATTTTGGAAATATTGCGATTGGATGCACGGTCATTTTCAGGAACGGACAGAT
>JAJYZU010000170.1 GCA_021799755.1 Thermoplasmata archaeon | reverse complement strand
ACAATGGTAGTTATCCTGGCATTCATCATAACTTACCTATATGCGATCTTGTAACCTTAGCTTCAATTTTCGGACTCATCAGCGCTCATCTTTGAAAAGAATATGTAATACAATATTGGATCAAGCAGGGACACCAGCCCTGCAAATGAAAACATCACGGCATATGCACCAAGAGCCATCAGGTAACTTCCAAATGTGGTCGCTATTCCATATGGGATTCTACGGGATATACCCGTAAGACTGTTGCCCCTTGCTCTCTCCGAGGATATGATTACGGACATCTGGAAGTTCTGCCTGATTGGCAAAGCCATCTGATAGATTCCTGTTCGTGAAATATACACGATCGCTGCAATGACAGGCGAAACGAAAGGTATCAGAACAAAGAGACCTGATCCGAACAAGCGCAGTACTACGACGGAATTTATGCTTCCAAACGAGCGCTCAAAGAATGATGCAAACACTACGCCAATGCCTGCTGCAACATATGAAAGCGTAAAAATATCAGATATTTCAGAATCTGTAAAGCCTATTATCGAGAAGTAAATGGACATCAGCGGTGTAACCACGCCAAGACCGAGACTTCCCATCATACCTGCAAGACTGATTAATCCTATATTCCTGACGGACTTTGTAGGCAGGACACCTCTCTTCTTGCTTTCGGTGGGAGGATCCTTTGACTCCCTTCTTTTCTCTTCAAGAAACAGCATGAGGAAAATCGAAATGAATGTAAGCAGGAACGCAAGCAGGAAGAGATAAGCGTAATATGACGCAACAGAAACCTCAAGTCTGGATGCAACAAAACCTCCAAGAATTGCACCTATTATCGAGATTATCATCAGGTTAGAATATATACGCGTCCTCTTTTGTCTCTCAACTATATCTGCGACCAGGGCATTCATTACGGGAGCAACCGGACCACCTCCGGCTCCACCACCAATGGCACTGAAAGAAAGGCCGAGGGTCGCAGTTGCAAATATAATATAAAAGTTTCTTGTAAGCAGAAAGGCGAGAAATGCGAGTCCAGGCAGTATTGATACCAGGATAAGTGTATTCCTCTTGCTGTATAGATCTCCGAGAAACCCAGAAAGCAGCAGAAGAAAAGAACTCGCTATGGTTGCGATCAGAGCATATATTCCGACCTCAACGATCGAGAAACCTATATGATAAAGGTAGAGCGGCACTAGGTAAGATATATAGCCAAATGAGAAGCTTCTCAAGCCGCGAATTGCAGCAAGCAATGGGATCTGCCGCATTTCAAGGTAATCGCATCAAATTATTAAAGCGAACTGCAAAAAGAAGATGATTCGCACTGAAGTAGTGTTTCAGGTTCGTTCCTAGAGCGTTTGCCTGGTACGGAATTTCATTTCTGAGTATATTATGTAAAAACTTAAGTAAGTAACAATAATACTCATCAACGGGGAGCTCGTAAAGGGCTGAGAGGGCTTTAAGCCGACCCGACGAACCTGAACCAGATAATACTGGCGGAGGGAAAGTATGGGACATTATACTATAATTAAAACGGAAAAGACGTCGCTTGTTCTGAGTGCGGGTGATATTGATGAGTTCTGAGGAACATATAACAAGGCCTCAGAAAACACTCATAGCCTCAGCATCCCTTGGATATATGATGTGGGGCGTGGTCGCATCAATAGGTCCCCTTGCAGCTGCCGGGGAGATATTATCTTCAAGCCCGGAGCTGGACACAAAAATTTTCTCGCTCATCATACCGACGCTCGCGCTTCTTGCCGGAAACGTTGCCATGGGATATCTGAGCGACAGAATCGGAAGGAAGAAGATATTTTTCATGACACTTATTCTATACGGCTTTGGGATAATCGCCGTTTATTTTTCGACCAACTTTGCAGAGCTTGCAATAGGACTTGCCATGGCTGAGTTTGGAGCAGGAGGAGAAGAACCGCCGTCACTCTCGGTTGTCGCCGAGGATTTTTCGCCATCAAGGAGAGGGAGATTCCTCACTTTGATCCCAAATTTCAATAATATAGGAACTTTGCTTTTCTACCTTGTTCTTTTATTTAATATTCTTCCGGGCAGGGATGATATCCTCGTTTTTGGTTTCGGCATAATAATTATTGCGTTCTTTGCAAGAGTATCTATACCGGAATCGTTCAGGTGGGAAAGATCCAATGGAAGGGTCCAGCAGTCTGAGCAGACATTGAAGTCGCTGACTATAGAAAATGAGGGCCAAAAGAGGAAGAAGCCGAATTCTATAGCTGCTTTCTCTATCCTATCTATGCTGGCAGTTTCACAGTATCTGACTTTTGGATTGATGACCTACGTAATAGGACCGTATGAATTCCCCGGCGCTTACATTGATAATGTCATTGTTGCAGTTGGTATGGCAGGATCCTCAGTTGCAGGTTTTATCGCGCTCTTCCTGATAAACAGGAACAGATCAAATTATACGCTGTTCGCGTTTGGAGGCGGGTTTGTATCTCTCCTTGCCATATTGGCAGTTGCATTCCTGAGCCAGGGACTTTTCATAGCTGCCCCGATATTTTACTTCTATCCTCTCCTCTTCGTAAGCATGATGTTTAGTGAATTCGCGTGGGCTTCACGAACTACACTTGAGCCTGAGATGTTTTCAACGTCATGGAGGGCGTCATCAATCGGTCTCGTGAGGGTTGTTCCAATGATTGCATATGCCCTGTCAATTGTGTTCACAAGTTCCCTTGGTCTTCTTCAGTATATTGAGTTCAACGGAGTTCTCTGGTTCATAGGTCTGCTTGGCGCAATATGGCTTAAATCATTGAAAATCGATACATCTAAAGTCAGCCTCGATTACGAGGAGGATTCAGCGCCTAAAATGGAAATAACACCCTGATTCTGAGCCTCCATCGTATCCCGTTTCAGTGTATCAGGATAAGAGAGATAGTGACA
>JAJYZU010000169.1 GCA_021799755.1 Thermoplasmata archaeon | reverse complement strand
TGGCCTGAACTGCCAGAACAGTACATGACTTGACAGGCTTGCCATCAAGCAGGATTGTACATGCGCCACAGTTTGTTGTGTCACATCCTACATGCGTGCCCGTAAGACCGAGTTTCTCCCTGATGAAGTCCACGAGCAAAGTCCTTGAATCTACTTCTTTTTCATACACCTTGTTGTTTACTGTAACTTTTATTTTATTCATTGACATATAATTACACCCCCAGTGCTCTGTCTGTTGCTTTCGAAAGCGCTTCTACTCCAACCAGTCGAAGTATCTCTTTCTTGAAGGTTGTGGATCCATAAGGATCCGCTGCAGGTTCAACGGAATCAACCATTAAATCAACAGCTTTTGAGATATTCTGGTCTGAAAGCTTCTTCCCGACAAGGAAATCCTCTGCCTTTTTTGACCTGAAATTTATTGGGCCTATCGAGGTCACGGCAATCCTTGCTGTACCGCAATTTCCCAATTCGTTAATGGTGACAAAAGCCGCTACAGCTGCGATAGAGAAATCACCTGCTCTTCTCTTGTGCTTAACGTAAGCACCACCGGATCCATGCTGTATCACGGGCACAACTATCTCTGTAAGGATTTCAGTTTCTCGCAGATCCGTTGAATATGAGTCTTTATAGAAGGACGATGCACCTACATCCCTAGATCCATCAGGACCGGTTATCCTGTAAGTTGCGTCAAGTGCTAGCATCACCGAGGGAAGATCATTTCCCGGGTCCCCATGGACGCAGTTTCCTCCGATGGTTCCCATGTTTCTCACCTGCGAGTCAGCTACTTGAGAGGCTGCCTCGGCAAGCAGTATATTATTCATGCGAATTTCCTGCGATTCCTCGACCTCACCAGTTCTTGCAAGAGCTCCTATTCTTATATTATCTCCATCTCTCTTGATATAACTAAGATCTTGGAGCCCACCGATGTCAACTAGGTAGCCGAACGAGGCGAATCGCATTTTCAATATTGGTATCAGGCTCTGGCCGCCAGCTAGAATCTTTGACTCGCCCTCATGTTCCTTCAGGAATTTTAGGGCATCTTTCAACGTACGCGGTGTAATATATTCAAAAGATTGCGGGTACATAGGCAGAATAGTAAAGTATCATATTTAATGATTTAATTTTGATGTTTAGCTGTCGGAGTATTCCTTATTTCCTTGATTATCTCGGCGATTATACTTAAAGCGATTTCCTGAGGTTGTATTGCCCCTATATCTATTCCGATGGGTGTATGAATGCTTTCAATAAATGCATCGTCGACGCTTCCTTTCAGTTCCTTGAAATCATGCGTTGATCTCTTTCTACTTGCCATAAGCCCTATATATGGAAGCTTATGCTGTGCGAGATGCATTAGCACCTTCACGTCATCAGATCCTTTTGTAAGTATTACGGCATAATCATTTGGAGTAAACTGGAAGTTTGCAAGAGGGTCAATTGCAGATCCTTTCTCATTAAAGGTTATCGCTGAAAGATCGAGGATCTCCGAAGTAAGTCCGACTATGCCTGCGATCTGCATAATGGAATCTGCAACATCATCCTTTCCGGCCTGTTTTATTACAACTATCCTCTTTTTTGGCAGGAAAGGTTCGATGAATAGTTCCATAGTCCCACCGCAGAATGTCTCCACAAATATTTCGTCAGGGTTTGTATTAAGGTGCATCTCCTTAATTGATTTCTCCGCTTCCTCGAGATGAACTCTTACGATCTTTGCTTTTCCATCCTTCAAGCATTCGGCTGCCGGCCCTGCTATTGCACCTTCCGGGCAGGCACCGCCAAGCGAACCGAATAGCAGCCTGCCCTCCCTTGAAAGTATAACCTTGA
The DNA here is from genome assembly GCA_021799755.1 of Thermoplasmata archaeon. The sequence goes on along the minus strand of JAJYZU010000169.1, from coordinate 1,082 downwards.
ACCCGGGTTTGGCAAGGGTCGAGCCTTCTGCCCTGATTACAGTTGCAATCGCAAAAGGCTGTCCTGAATCAGACAGCTTAGCAGCAAAACTGAACACATCCTGATCCTGCATATCCGCTAATGGGGATAATGGATAATATCATTTCCACACGCGAATGGATCAATTCTCATATCAGGAAGCAATATAGGAGCATGAAGCTGAATGGAAATTTTGACGTGACATCCAGCAGGAAGGATGCAGCTGCAAAGATACTGTCAGCCGAAAATCTGCTCACATATATTCCTGACATAGTTGATTCACAGATCGTAAACCCAAAGGAAATAGAGGCAACAATAAAGGCAGGAATTGCCTTTATAAAAGGGAAATTCAAGACAAGAATACTTATTTCTGATGACAGCAATGAAGAAAATGTGAAAATAAACGGAAACGGCACTGGCTCTAACAGCTCGCTTTCATTCACGGTGTACATAAAGTTTGACGAGTCCGGTACAGGATGCACAATCTCGTATGACGCGGACGTAAGCGTAGCAGGGAATGCAGCTACAATGGGCCAAAGAGTTATAGAAAAGGCAGCACGGGACTACGTAGAGAAGATCATCGGGAATTACAAGAAATCCTTCAGGTGAAACTTGTCGGCAAACTGTGTCCTGATTCTGGCTGCAGGTCTTTCAAAACGGTTCGGTGATAACAAGCTGCAACAGTACTTCAGGGGAAGAAAGCTGGTAGAATATTCTCTTGATACAGCAATAGTTTCTGATGTTGGTGATGTATTTGTTGTGATGTCCAGGGAAATGAACCTGAGTTCGTACTACGATCACCTTGTGACCAAAATACTGAATCCCTCTCCAGAAAAAGGAATATCTTCTTCGATAAGTGCTGGAATATCACGGATAAACAGGTCTCATGATTCATGTATTATCATGCTTGCAGACCAGCCATTTGTTCCTGCGTCTCATATCCGCTCCCTTTATCAAAAGGCTATGAGGGAAAAAGCAGGAATCGTATACACAAAATGTGAGAAGCGTTATGGAAATCCGGCTTATTTTCAATCGAAATATTTCCAGTTCATGCAGAGCATGAC
>JAJYZU010000168.1 GCA_021799755.1 Thermoplasmata archaeon | reverse complement strand
TAATGAATCTGGACAGGTTTGATCTCAGATAGATCAAAATAATCCAAAATTCCATTTTTTTGAAGTCATTGGAGGTTTTGTTTTCTCGATCCAAGGTCTCATCATCATTCCTCTCTGGTGACTGAGACCCGATATGATATAGTCTGGTAGAAATGTAGACTGTGTCGACATTTTCCCGCAATGAGAAGAATAGATATACAACGTCGGTATACAGTCATTGTATAAAATGTCGGATCGCCAGCCAGTAATGCTGATGAAAGATGTATACGCGCGGCTAAGTAAGTTTGTTGATGAGCACTCCAGAGAGATCGGAAGAAAAGCCAGCTTTAGTGAAGCGGTTGGAGTGTTGCTTAAGCGAGTCGGACTGCAATACTTTGTTGACGTTCCAGTCAGAAATTACATTTTGAGGTTCCTCAGCTCGGTCACTGTTCACAAGAGCATTCTTGGTGTGATTCTATTTGGTTCTGTTGCAACAGGAACCTATGAGAAGTACAGTGACATTGATATCGCCTTCCTGAGTTCTTCAAATTATTTGGAAACGCTGGATTTGATAGAATCAGGAGTGAACGAAACCGAGGAGTTCAGAAAGAAGACGCTGACTTCTGAAGGACTGTTTATGAATGTCAGTCCATTAATTCTTCGGCCATGCGACTCAGATGTCCTCAATCCGATATACTTCGATCTTATTGACTACGGAATACTTCTATTTGAAAGGGATTTAAGTTTTACACGGTTTCTGGATAAGTTCAACAAAATCCCACACAGTAGATATCTTAAGGATTCGGGAGAGGTCTTGATATGGAAGACGTGAGCAGAAGGGCGATTGAGGATGCAAGGGAATGGTTTGACAGTGCACGCCTAAATTTAGGGGCAGGGAACTTCTCAAAGAGCGTCTATGCCCTGGAAATGGCAGTAGAAATTGCAATGAAAGCCATTCTTATCGCGTCTGCCAGAGATTATCCAAAAAGGCATGACGTTTACGATTTACTGGAAGAAGCTGTGATGAGCAACCCAGGAAAATTCTCCTTAAAATTTAAGTCGTCCCTTCCGGCAATAAAGAGTTGCTTTAGAGCACTTCTGAATTTCAGGACGGCCAGTGGATACGGGTTCGATACACATGCAAAAACTGATGATTTCCGGGAGGTAGCGGATAGATATTATTCTAGAGTGGAAGAAATCCTCAATCTGTGTCAGTCGGAAACCGATAAATTGGCAAAAGACAAGACATTTTAATTGCAAAGCTCTGCGAAATGCGGATAGACTTAAGGAAATTACTCCCAGAAGGTGTGGAGGAGATTGCCATTTCTTCTCCATCTTGAAAGTACAAGGATATAGCCACGTAACTGAATCTCTTGAGAACAACATTACGTTTGAAAGAGACTTATAAGGCGGACAAGAGAAATACTGGTGGATAGAACATGGAAGCGATAAGAATCTCTCATGCATTGCATATAATCCGGTATCCTTACAGGCTGCATGAGTCAAGAGGCAGGTGATCTACTGCCGTTCCATCTGCCTTAAAGGTCATAATCTATCCTTGCGTATTCCGATTCTTTCTTGGGAATTCATGACAGGCGTTCAGCAAGATATGCAAGGGAGAGATCATACCTGTAGCTTATATTGAAATGACCATCCGCAAACTCCTCAAAGAAGTGCTCGATGGAATTTTCCTCCAGAATCCGATGCATCTTGCTCATTCCGAAGTTTATCTTAAACTCATCTTCGGATCCAACGTCCAGATAGATTGCCTTCATGCGTCGTAGCTTATCGAGGTTTTCAGATATGTTCCTGGCCGGATCAAACTCCCTCCATCTTTCAACAACGTCGTCAAGCAGTTCTCCTGTCTCCACCCTGAAAGGGAGGTCCACCATCAAGTCTTTCGATTCCTTGTTTGGACTGTAGAATGCAGCCATCGCCAGAATATTTAGGGGAGCCATGTATTTCTTCTTCGATTTGTTGGGACTCCTTGAAAATTCCCGGTACCATTCTCCCACTCCACCTGCTTTTCTGAATTCCTTTATGGAATCCGGGAAGTCGGCAAAGTAGCAGTACTCGAAGCCTGCGTCACCGGAGTGGTCAGCAAATCCCTGAAATACTTCCGGATTTCTGATCGAAAGGGAGTACGCGCCAAATCCACCGGATGACTTGCCAAACACCCCGGTTTTCCCGGTTCCAAATCTCTTCCTGAGGTCAGGCACAATCTCTTTCACAATGAAGTCTTCATAGGCTCCAACGGCCGTTGAATTCAGATACTGATTTCCGCCGATGGAGGTGAAACAGTCAGGTATGGCAATGATAGCACCGTGCAGTTTGTTCGATCTTCTGAGTCCTTCCACGACATCAGTGAAGTTGGTTGAAAGGGGAGAATAGTTGAGGAAGCTTCTCGCTCCTCCACCAAACCCTGAAAGTCCAATAAGCAGTGGGGCCCCCATATTGATCTCATCCGGCCTGAAAATGACAAGGTCCCTCTGTACCGGATCATTGAGGGGATTTCCCATAAGCGACTTGCTATCCACTCTAAGAATTTCCGCATCTGCCATGGTCACTGATGTTTCGTGGCGTAAATAATAGTTGCGTTGGGCGGAAAATATGCTGCCAGACCAAAAGGTGTACCTAAGCGATAAACCGGGAGATCCAGACAGGAGAAAACCATATCGCCGCCATCGCAACCGTCACGATGATGGAAACAGAAATAATAAGCACGATCCGAAACTTTTTTTGGACCCATAGAAAAAGTACTCAGTATGAATATATATTTAAAAGACTAAATCTCTTTAAGCTTTAGATTGCTGGTCGACCGAAATGAAAAAAAGGATTTGTGCCTTTTAAGAGAGCCACTGGAGGGATTTGAACCCCCGACCTGCTGATTACAAGTCAGCTGCTCTACCACCTGAGCTACAGTGGCAATATTGCAGTCTATTGTTA
>JAJYZU010000167.1 GCA_021799755.1 Thermoplasmata archaeon | reverse complement strand
GAAGATGAACAGAGCAGCAGGTGGAAAAAGATTGGAAATGTGCGTGGTGGAGTTCGTAAGGATGTGAAGTCTGGATTCCAAAAAATGAAAAGGATATCTGTGGATCTATCCAACAGATTGCAGAGATCATTTGGAAATCCGGTAAAACAGCAGGTCGAAATCCATTATCAGGGCAAGCCCATGACGTTCAATTATATGGGACCGCTGGAATCGACCAGCATAGATGTTATCCGGCAGGAAGAGGGAATAAAGGATAAGGAAGAACTGGAGGTCAAGTTCGATCCGACAAAGAGGAGAATGGATACCTCCAAAGTTACGGTCCAGTGTTCCTGCGGCCAGATGTTCACGGTGGATATGGATACTGTCAAAACCACATCTGATAAAGCCATGATAAGAGAGGCGACACGGAAGAATCATTCCATTCTCACAGAACATTATGAGAAGGAAGGTCACACTCTTTCCGTCAAGGTTGTGGAAACACCTGTCGAATACGTCAGAGAGAATGAGAGGATAAAGAATTTCACGGATTCCAGGATCAACTACTTCAGGATGTTTTCGAAGAAGACCGCTGAAGTGAAATATCTGGTCTCATACGGGCAGGATCTCCTTTCAGAGGCACCGCAGTATCCCTACAATCAGACCACCGCAGGGGAACACAGTATATCGAACCAGAATTTCCTGTTCTTCCTCTTCATTTTCGGACTGATCGAACTATTCACGTATCTTGCATCGTCCTCTTCATCTGCGTCCTATTATTCTCCTGTAGTCCATCCGAGTTTCACTCCGTGGTATGCAGTTATAGTTGTTGCCATAGGAATGCTCATTGTGATGTGGAGACTCCACATAAGGGATCTGGCTAGAACAATGGTGAAAGTCATAATGTTGCAGAGTGCTCCATTCTATATCAGTAATCGGGGAGTTCTTCCTGTTGTCATGGTTAATTCTGTAGTGAATCAGGTCTGGGATTATCAGGCAAGAATGATGGATGTCGATGAGAGGGAGGCAAAGGATGTTTTCTATTCTCTGCAGGCATGGTCAGATGCACAGATTTCTGAACTTTATGCGGCAAACAAACTCGGGCAGGTTGAAAAGGAACTTTCCACGATAGCGAACAGCATCAGGTCACTGGAGAAGGTAGATTATGAATACAGGCGTGAAAGTGAACAGCCATCCTCAAATCTGAAAGGAATGATTCTCGCAGTGGTCGCAACCGTGGTCGGTTACAGTCTCGTACTATTCATTCTGGGGATATTCTGATGGATAAAACCAAGAAGAGAAAAGGTGATGAGGCCGAGAAGTTTGTGGCGGATGTCCTGAAAGAGAGAGGGTACCTGGTTGAAATCCATCCAAGGACATTCAGGATCATATACATTCATGGAAAGCCTATCCAAGTTTCCAAAGACAATGACTACTACAACCTCTTTGACGTGAAAGCAGAGGCATCTGGTCACATGCTATATGCTCAGGTGAAATTTGAAAACGAGAAAGCCAATGTATCGACAGCACAGAAAGACATAGACAGAGATTTCCCTTATGAATTTGGATATCAGAAAATCCAGACATGGCAGGTATGGGATGAATGGATCAAACCGGAAAAGGGAAGGAAGCATAAGGAGTTCAGGTATAGAATCCAGGAGAGGAGAGGATTTACGGATAAATTCTGGAGAAACACCGAAAGAAAGAAAGGGAACTGGATCACGGTGGATATCAGCAGTCTCAATGAACCGATACAGAAATCTGGAAAGATGGAAGAAATAGAGGAATAGGAATGGGCTTCCTTGAATGGCTTGGAGAGGGCGATGTTCTTATCGCAATGGTGGGAATCATACTTGCAATCACATTCTCCTTCATGTCCATAGAATTCGGGATGAGGGGAGATTACTATGCTGCCCTGATTTTTTCATGGACTGGTCTTTCCTTTGCTCTTTTTGCGATTAATCATACAAATAGGTTTGAGAGAGAACATGAGAATGAATCTTAAATACTTCTGATAGATGTTTTAAATAAACTAAAGGAGATTGAATGCTATGACACATCTCAATGAAATGAATCCAGATATCAGGGCAATGAGAATCAGGAGAATACGCGATAAGATCAAGAAAGGCTTTAAATTGACAGAAGAGGAAGAAGAGTTATACAGGAAATCAAAGTATCATCTGAGATGGGAATGAGAACGAGGAAAAGAAACTTTTCTTGAAAGAGTAACCAGATCAACTCTTAAATACTTTTAACAGGATATGATTGCATCGGAGAAGAATATGATTAAGACCTGTAGAAATTGCAACAAATCATTTACGGATTACGGAGAATTCAAGAGACACATAAAGGAATGCAATGACAGGATAACCATTGGTGATCAGAATGAGAATGCACGTTGAACCGAGATGTGAACTTCATGCTGAAGGAGACATGAAGATTATGGGAATCATGAGACATTGCGCAATCTGTGGAAAATTGTGTAATACTGCACGTATGGTTGTAGAGGATGATTAAATGAAAATAGGTATCGTTGGTGCGGAAGAGAGAAAATGGACTAAAGAACAGAAAGAAGAGGTTATCAAACAAATTTATTCAATTCTCCAGCAGAATAATAGAAATGTTCTCGTAAGCGGGCATTCTCCGAAGGGAGGAGTTGATATCTGGGCAGAAGATATAGCAAGAGAATTGGAACTTGAGATGCACATTTATTTTCCGGAAAATAATCAGTGGGAACCGGATGGTTACAAGGAAAGAAATAAATTGATCGCTAAAGATAGCGATATTGTTTACGTGTTTTCACCTCATAACGATTGGAATGGTGGATTATGGACAGCAAATTATGCCGAATCTTTAGGGAAAGAAGCCAGACGCGTTTTTCTGTAAGGTTATTGGTTGTAAGACCATAGAGAAGGAAATCTTTATATTCTCTCTATCTATCTCTATTTAGGTGAAAAA
>JAJYZU010000166.1 GCA_021799755.1 Thermoplasmata archaeon | reverse complement strand
ATGCAGGACCAAAAAAGATAATAAAGCTCTTTTGCCTACTTCGGTGAATGTAAAAGCCCGAGGACAGCTAACGCTCGAAAGAGTGAGGAAAGTCCTCTCTCCTTGGTAAAGTTCAACCGGCGCAAGCCGGTATCCCGAGAGGGATGGTAAAGAGAAAAGAAATGCACGGTTTCCAGCAAAGTATGATTCGCAACGATGACGTTCCTGGAAGTACCGATGGGAACTCTCCCTGAATGGAGAAAGTCTAAACAGGCCCAGTGAGGTTACCGCAAGGGCCGGGTGAGACGCAGATCGAAAGGTCATCAGTCGAATGCTGTCAGCCGCGCAAGCGGGGAACAGAAAGAGGCTTACTCCGGGCATTTATTGTTCGAAATTAAACTAGCACCGAAAAATACATCTATGTAGTTCTGGATTCGTTGCGGTATGGCAGATAAGAAGTGTGAGGTGCCCGGTTGCACTAATGACAGCTTTCAGACAGTCCCAGCAGACCTTGCGCACAAGGCTTTCCCGTCGATAGAGGGCAAGGGAAAGGTCCATCTGTGCAGGGACCACTACAAGGAGTACAAGAAGGCTACCAAGAAGGAACGTGAACTTAAGCGCATGGACTGGGTCTAAGGCATGGGGGATCCAGATGGAATTTCAGTTGTTATAACTACGCTGAACATGGGGCAGTATATCGCAGACCTGCTTGACAGCCTTGTTTCTCAGGAGCAGCCTTTCGAAGTCATTATTGTGGACTCGCTCAGCAACGATGATACCGCTGATATAGTTCTCAAATATTCCATCGAGTTTCCTTATGTGCATCTGATCCAGAAGAAATGCAGCAGGGGTGAGGGCCGCAACATTGGTGTCAGGCAGGCAATTTATGACTACGTCCTCTTTACTGACGGGGACGCGATAGCCAACGCATTCTGGATAATGAAGATGCGGCGTTTGTTCAGGAAAGGCGCGAAAGTAGTTGCAGGCAAAGCTATAGCGATGGGTTACCAGCCCTTCGAACGCCTCGGAAGGGTTGAACTGTTTTTTGATGATTTTGATGTCACGTATCCGAGTGTCAATCTTGGATACGAAAAATCGCTGTTTTTGGAGATAGGTGGTTTTGATCCCATATTCGTAACAGCAGAGGATATAGATCTTAACATACGTGCAGTTATGAAGGGCGCGAGGATAGAATATTGTCCGGAGTGCACAATATACCACAGAGCCAGGAGCACTGTAGTCGGGTTTGTGGAGCAAGCCTTCTGGAATGGCTTCGGTCGAAAACAACTCACCCTGAAGCATGAGAATGTGTGGAGTCATTTCAGGGCCTCCGAGATCTTTAAGCCGCAGATTATAAATTTCTGGTATATTATACGCGGCATATCAGCCCTGGTAGGTTACGTGACATGCAAGCTATTTGGAGAGGAGTTCCTGAAGAATAATATGTCATCATGACATGTTCACAGACTTTTTCTCCTCAGGATTACGTAGGTTACCAGTATCCCAACCACCAGGCCCATAATTGCACCCACGACTAAGTCGAGGGCAGAACCGCTGCCAGCAGTTCTTGTGAACATAAGGTCGATTGTTAAATTGGACTGATCGATAGAGAACTGCTGTCCGTTTATGTTCTGGAACCCGCTCAGCTTTGAAACGCTGTAAGTGTATGTCCCATCCGTAAAGTTAATGATGGTCATGGTGGAAGAAGTGCTGTTAAATTCCTGTGTGCCTATATAGACATGCCATAGTGTCCCGGCAGGAAGTCCAGTCTCATGGAAAGTAACTGAGAATGATGATGGCAGGTTAGTTGGAAAGTAATATATTGTCATATTTAGAGGGAAACCAGACACCGTGAATGTGTTGTAGTTGTCCGTATAGTATCCAGGAACGGATTGTGGAACAACCGTATATGAGATACCCGATTCCAGGAAAATTGACACGGTTCCTCCGTTGAGCGTGAAACCAACACCTGCCTGTGGTATGGAAAAGCCCCAGTTCGTTCCAACAGGCACGCCAGATTCACTGAAGGTTACATTCATGTACAGGCTATATTCAACAACTATGTTCTGAACTGGACCATGCACATAGAACACCCCATTTTGAAGCATCTGGTTGCCGATGTATGAGGTTGGCAGGAACTCCTCCTCAGTGTTAAGGAGCTCAAAACCAAGTATCTGGTATGTGCCATTTGGCACATAAATTATGGTTTCACTGCCGTAGCCAATATTATAGATGGCATTGTTGATGTCAAAGTATGTGTTCTGGTTGACTGGTAACCCAGAGGCGGATACGTTGATAGGTGTTGTGTACAGTTGAAGGGGTGCGAAGTCAAAACCATCGTTAATGCTGCCATTGAAAATATTCTGGCCAGGGAAGGCAAGTCCAAGGCCGCTGCCATTGTAAGCTGTAGAACCATCCCCGAAGTAATTGTAGTAGAAATTTCCACCCTGGTAGCTGCCTCCAGTTATGCTACCTGTAAGCATGGCACCATCCATAACTGTGGAACTAGTGGCATCCCTTCTTGATATGTTGAATGCATTGTGGTATGTCACGTTTCCTTCATTGTATATATTTGCATAAAGGCCGTCTATGCTCACAATCGTTATAGTTGTGTCAAAAATATTGTTGAATACTGTATTGTCGCTGCTTTCTACAGTCAGGCCTATCGGTGCTGCTCCGTAGAAAGACCCGTTCGAAATGACCGCTGCATTTATGAATGTGTTATTCCAGATATAGTTGCCAGAATTCGTCGCATTGTCGTTATAAACCAGCACGCCGGAGCCCTGGCTGCAGATCAGGTTGTTTTCTATCAGGCTTGAGGTTACGTTCCAGAGAGTCAGGCTGGATACTTCCGGAACGTTATAATAGGTATCACCGCTGAAAACTTCAGCCGGGAAAGCCTCAGAAACAGTGCTGTTCGTGAATATTATGTGTGATGAATTATAGAAATATATGCC
>JAJYZU010000017.1 GCA_021799755.1 Thermoplasmata archaeon | reverse complement strand
TACAACCCGAGCATATCTGTCGTTTCATCGTATGGACTTATATTTGGAGTTATTCCGGGAAGCACATGGTCACCACTGAGCAGTGAATTTATTTTCTCCGCATACAGAGAAAAGGAACCTGGGGAATGACCGGGATTGCTTATGGCAGTAGTGCCTGTCGAAATATTTTCCCCACCCTTAAGGGTGATATCGATTTTAAGGTCCCTGTAAGTGCCCAGATGATCGAGCACAGAGTGATGCCTAACTATCTCTTCCACAATTCCTGAAGGAGTCCCGTTTGACCTCATCATGTTCATAGTGTGGCGATTGAAGGCTTGAGGGTCGCTCTGGATTGCATCAACCCGGGCCACATCACCTTCCCCCATAGCTAAAGGAATTGAAAACTCGTCGTGTATCCTGCGCGCGTTTCCTATATGGTCAATATGAAGGTGTGTGATGTAAACAATATCTATATCCTGAAGCTTAACTCCCTGGGAAACAAGAGATCTGTAGGAATTATCTGACATTCCCGTATCCACCAGAATCTTTCTGTCATCATCAACAACATAAACGTTGGCAGTCTTCAGCGCCCTTATTTCAATGGGGACCTCATATCGTAAAATCTTCACGGTCAACCTATGGTTATCGCGATATCTCCCTTCAAACTTTTCATTGACCTGTCAATAGCAATGGGCGTATTGATGACTGTATTAGTGTTAACAAATGGATACCACCGGTTCCGGCTATATTCAAAATGTGAAAAGAGCCCTACGGTCACAGATTATCAGCTCTGAGCAGATATTTCATTCTATTGACAGCTTTCTGCAGGCAGATTCCAACTCTGCAGTGCTGAGGTGGATAACTTTCGGATTCCACCAACCATGGACTCCTATGGAGTCCGTGGGGTTTCTCGGGATTACATGAACATGAAAATGAAAAACGCTCTGTTCTGCAGATACGCCGCTTGCATTGAATAAATTCACATCCTGTCCGAGCCCGCTTTCTCTGATTTTCCTTGCAACGCTTTGCGCAACTCCTGCTATGGATTCCAGGGTATCAGCGGGTATGTCAAATACGTCAACATAATGTTTTTTGGGTACAACCAGTGTGTGCCCCGGTGCAAGAGGATTTATATCTAGAAAACCCAGTATCTCACGATCTTCGTAAACTTTGTAGGATGGGAGCCGGCCGGCAACTATGTCACAAAACACGCAGTTTTCGTTCATCTGGATGCCTAATGACCTATTCAAACACTCCTATATATCAATTCCTTCCAAAAAAATAAATCGGTGATACTATACCATCCCTTATCATGTATGTAGACCCAGGAATTCTTCTTGCCGCTGTTGGAATAACAACTCTTGAACTGGCAGAAGCCTCGGCCGTTGGAATAGCCCTGTATGCTGAATCCAAGCGTAAAATGGTATTCCTATCTGTCGCCATAGGCGTGGCAGTTATATTTATTCCAACCGCACTGGCCGGAAGCTTTATTTCAATATTTCCACTCGTATACGTCAGGCTGTTTTCTGCAACACTTCTTCTGTATTTTGGACTACGGCTGGTAAGAAGTGCCAGACGATCCTTCAGATACCAGAGACAGGGGTTCAAGGGTAAGCCAGAGGAAACACATGAGAAAGGCCTCATGGTGACTGCACTTTCTGTCGGAGCTGTGGAGGCATTTGAAGCGGCAATTGTGCTGGTTGCTCTCTATCCAAATAATTATGATTCAACCCTCATTGGAGTTTCCATCGGTATAATCGCAGTAATCGCCTTTTCGTTCATCCTGCATTCCCAGATCAGGAAGATAAAGCAGGCGATTATGAAGGTGACAGTTTCGGCTCTACTCCTTACGTTCTCCACATTCTGGTATCTTGAGTCGGCCGTATTAGTGAACGATCTCCTGCTCATCCCGATTTTCCTGGTATTCTTCTTCGTAGTATATGTCGTTTCCTCTCATAATATAGAACCGTCTGGAGTTGCGAACTGACTGTTCTAGGGGCATGGATGAATATTCATGGGCTAGAATAGATCGTATTTTATGACCATGTCACGCCAGTGTTCCGGCTCTATATCAAACTGTTTACATATCTCAGGTACGTCTATTCCGTCCTTGAGGAGCTTTCGTATTTGCTTAACCTCCTTCTTGCTTAGTTCTTTCAAGACCTCACACCTGACTTATGAGTGATTTGAGGAACTTTAACGTTTCCATTCACATAATTTCGTCAACGAAAAATCAGAATTTGCATGTTTATACGCTATTTACAAATCCAAGGAGTTTAAAATGGATAAAGGTTTTATTGAGTGTTTCACTACAAAAAACATGAAGCTAAGAAAATTCGGAAACACAGGAATCATTGTGAGCGAACTTTGCCTTGGAACCATGACATTTGGCTGGCAGGCAGACGAAAATACAAGTCACAAGATCATCTCAAGGTACATTGAGAATGGTGGAAATTTTCTGGACACTGCAAACGTTTATTCTGATGGAAAGTCGGAGGAGATAGTCGGAAACTGGCTTAAGGGGCAGGATAGGGAAAGTATTGTACTGGCTACCAAGGCCAGATTCAGGACTACAGATTTTCCCAACGGGGTCGGGCTTTCGAGAAAGCATCTGTTCTCTTCTGTTAGAAATAGCCTCAAGAGACTGCACACAGATTATATTGACCTGCTGCAGGTTCATGCATGGGATCCGCTTACTCCACTTGAGGAAACATTCGGTGCACTAAATTCACTTGTCGAGGATGGGTTGATCAGATATGTGGGGATAAGCAACTACCGGGGATGGCAGTTTGAGAAAGCACTGCAACTATGCAGGAACAAAGGATGGCATGAGCCTGTCAGCATTCAATCTCACTACAATATACTCGTCAGAGCGACAGAATATGAGATCCTTCCCATGGCCCTAGCAGAGAACATTGCAGTAATGCCCTGGAGTCCACTTGCCGGTGGAATATTAACGGGTAAATACAAGTCAGGGATCACCAACGCACCTGCAGGGACAAGGGTTGGCGACTCTTCATCCAAGGAGTATTACAGCAGGTATGAAAATGAGAGGACTGCAAGGGTGCTATTAGAACTTGCGAAGATTTCAAAAGAAACTGGAAAAACCATGGCAGAGATTGCCTTGAACTGGGTTTTATGCAACCCGGCTGTTACATCACCCATCATAGGGGCAAGGACCATTGAACAGTTGGATGATAACCTTGGATCTGAAGGATGGAAACTCACAACTGATCAGATAGATGCCATAAACGATGCAAGCAACATGGAAGTCACATATCCATATGATCAGAGGGCGGAGGAACAGCAGAAGCGAGACAGGCAGATTCCATAAATTTTAAACCATGAACTTTTTATTTTGTTGATCGCAGCAGGGCTGACTGGATTGTATGATCGCATATTCTATTTCTGCCCAGCATGAATTCTAAAGACGGTTTTAATTAGGCTTCTTACTGGAATTGGCCCTTCACTTTATAATTACCACTTTTAAAGTATATTCGTACTGATGGGAATATTTGTTTCAAGGGAATGAAGTATACTCTCAAACATTTCAATCAAAATTTGATAAAAGATCTTCATGTTATAAAGTAAGTGTTAAAGTACAACTTTAATATTGCAGATAAAATAAAAGATGCGAAAAAATGAGTACAATAATAGAGGTTCATAATCTCACTAAGAAGTATAATGGCAATACTGCGGTTGAAGACCTCTCATTCGATATCAATAAAGGAGAGGTTTTTGGACTTCTTGGACCAAATGGAGCGGGAAAAACCACCACCATAAGAATGCTTTGCTGCCTTATTAGTCCGTCCAGCGGAACTGCTAGAGTGGGTGATTATGACGTCGCTGACATAAATGGATCAATGAAAATAAGGAAAATGATCGGTCTGGTACCCGACAATGTTGGACTGTATGAGTCACTGAGTGTTGTCAAAAACCTTGAGTTCTTTGGGAGAATGTATGAAGCACCAATGCAGGTCATAAAGGAAAACATAGAAAAGTATCTGAAAATGCTGGACCTATGGAATAACAGGGATCAGGCTGTCGGCACATTTTCAAAGGGAATGAAACAGAAAGTTGCCGTTGTGAGAGCCCTGGTGCATGATCCCGATTTGCTCATAATGGATGAACCTACCGCGAATCTCGATCCTGAGGCAGCAAAAACAATAAGGGAGGTTATTCTCGATCTAAAGAAAGATAACCGAACAATAATGCTGAATACGCACAATCTGGATGAAGCACAGCGGATATGTGACAGGATAGGCATCCTCAAGACAAAGCTACTGGCAATCGATACGCCCGCGAGTCTGGAACGAACCATGTATGGAAGAAAGACGGAAATCATTGTTGAGAATATCAATGAAAGTATCGTGAATGCAGTAAAGCTAGAACATCCGCTTAACATCGAGATCAATGGAGATAAAATGATGATAGAAATGAAAGATCCTGACAGAGATACCCCGTCAATCGTCAGTTCCATAACTGCAGCCGGTGGCAGGATAAAATCCGTCAGTGAAACGAGAGCTTCGCTTGAGGATGTATATCTTAAACTGGTGAAGGAGTGATCCCATGAGACTGTGGAAATCCTGGATTGTGGCAAAGAAGGATCTGGCGGTTCTGAAAAGACGTAAAACGCTGATGGCGTCCATTATCGCGGCCCCTGTTCTGCTGGGCACTGCATTACCAGTTCTTGTTTCGTATGTTGCGGTCAGAAAATCTGCACCCCCGTCTTTTGTAGCAGAGCTGCTGGCATCTTTTTCATTCTTCTTCATCATCATATCTGCTTTGCTGCCGCTTTACATATCCTCTTACGGAATCGTCGGGGAGAAGGTAGAAAGGAGTCTCGAACCGTTACTTGCGACGCCTACTTCTGACGGAGAGATACTTGTTGGGAAATATATTTCATCATTTCTGCCTATGATACTTTCGATTTATTTCGGTCTTGCACTCTTTATGATACTGGCGGATGTTATGACCTCCCATGTTTTGGGATATGCATTTTATCCCAACTGGAACATTGGCATAATATTATTCATTGGAGTACCTCTCGCAATTATGTACGGAACCAGCTTTGGTATTTTTATTTCTGCAAAGGTGAACAACGTACAGACAGCTTACCAGATCGGGGCTGCTTCTTTAATACCCTTTTATATCTTGTATATCATGGGCGAAGCAAATCTGGTGTCACTGACAACAAACACAAATCTCCTTATAATCTCTCTGGGAATATTCATTGCTGTTTTAATTGTTTATTATCTAAGCAAGGCAACTTTTAACAGAGAAAGGATTCTGACAGAATGGAAATGATATGAATTTTTGTTTCGCTAATTTTTTCAAATCATCCCGCAGATGGGTTTAAAGTCAGTGGAATTGGTCAAATTCACTTGGCTTTCAGTGGAATCTCTCATATTTTTACCCTGTATCGAACAAGGGCGGAGAAAATAGATTCCAACCAATACTGGTTCTCCAATTCTGGAACTTGAATTACCAGCCTGAAATTGCACTGGAGCATCATGATCAGTACTTTTTTCCATATATACAGATATTTGCAGCAGCCCTTTGCAAAAGTGATATGATAAATACAATGATTTCGATAGCCTCACGCATGGAGAAAGGTGTAGAGATTTCATTTCAGCTTAACGATGACAGTGAGGGTGTGAAAACAGTTGAAGCACTTGCTGATCTGACCGGTTATGAGGTATCAGCAGATCTGGAAGTTGACTGGAGAGTGTTTCACGTGACTCTGGGCGAAAACAAGTTTTTCAAAATACTTTACAGTGGTCCGAAGGTAACCAAGCTGCATCCTCATAACGACAGGATAATACGAGAAAAATTTGATGAGTTGGCTCATCTTGCTTACAGCAATTTGATGAGGAGATACGAGGATGCTAAAAGAAGTCACGAATTTAAACCGATCAGGATTCGGGAGTTAAAGGAAGAGTACGATTTATGGCAGGATAATTTCTGGGCATACTTCTGAACTTTATTTCTCATGAAGATTTTTACACTACGAATTAATCATTAACCCATGGCTAAGAGAATACAGGGGAAACTGGCATTGGTGACAGGTGGTGCAAGGGGAATTGGTAGATCAATAGCCTTATCATTTCTAGCTGAGGGGGCAAAAGTCGCAGTGAATTTCAATAGAAGCGACAGAGACGCAGCAGAATTAAAGAAGGAGTTTCCGGACATAGGTCTTTTTCAGGCAGACGTTTCAGACTTTACATCGGTTAAGTCTATGGCGGATATTATCCACGATACGATGGGCGAAATTGACATTCTCGTGAATAACGCAGGAATAATGTACCTGTGCGGTTGGGAAAACTACGACGAAATGATGGTTAACAGGATGTTTTCCATAAATCAATTGGGTCCAATCAATACAGTAAGAGCATTTCTTAGCGATCTAAAAAAGACCAGAGGAAATGTGATAAATATTACGTCCAATGCCGGGATAGGGACATCAGCAGACAACACAACATTCTATGCAATCAGCAAAGCAGGGGTCATTATGCTCACCAAACGGCTCGCGTTCGATCTGAGAGGTTTTGGCATACGAGTTAATGCGGTTGCGCCAGGCTGGATCAATACGGAAATGACAACAGGCGGAAAGACTCAGGATCAGATTAACGATACCATAAAGTGGTTCAGAGAGCGCACAATCCTGGGAATGACAGGTAAAACAGAAGACATAGCTAAAGCAGTGTTGTTTCTGGCAAGCGAGGATTCTTCATACATGACGGGACAGGTTATGGTCATTGACGGTGGGAGAACAGATAATCTCACTCATGGCATCTGAGAAGAGGTCTTTAAGAAGATATCTTCGGATAAGAAAACCAATAGATATATTGCGCAATATTAACAATGCAGGTGTGCAGTCTGCACAATGATGAGTTAAATATCCTGTAGGGATTCTGATTTATGAAAGAAGACGTAGTGTGTGGAATGAAAGTGAAGGAAGATACACCTTACAAGAGTGAGTTTCAGGGCAAGACATTTTATTTCTGCAACGCTGGATGCAAGACAGAGTTTGATAAGAACCCCATCAAGTATTCAAGAAGATGATGTGATTGCCCAACGATCCTGTCTGCGGCATGTTTGTACCTGAAAGCAGTGATCTCTTTGTTGAGAAAGACGGGCAGAAATATTACTTCTGTTCACAGGCATGCATGGACAAATTCCTGTCTCCTGAGGCAGAATCTGGAAAGATAAAGAGAAAGCTGGTTGTGGCGTGGGTCTTCACGATCCCGATCATGATTGTACAGTACGGTTTTCCGGGGATTCTCTTCCATAATCTGATCGAACTTCTGCTTTCTATCCCGGTAATGGCATATTCGGGATCGCTTTTCTACAAGGGGGCATATCATTCAATCAAGATGCACACCGGCAACATGGATCTACTGGTATCAATGGGTACCCTGACAGCCTTTTTCTTCTCAGCTTATCTGACATTCTTCACTTTCTATGGTTCATCAGTGTATTTTGACGCTGCTGCTTTCATAATCACTCTCATTCTGACCGGGAATTACATAGAAACGGTAACCAAAGAAAGAGCGAATTCTTCAGCAAGAAAGCTTGAGACCCTTTTACCTGACGTAGCACACAAGCTTGCGGGTGACGGATCAGAGACTGAAATAAAACCGGACGACATAGAGGTTGGAGACATCATTCTTGTCAGGCCCGGAGAAATCGTATCATGCGATGGAAAGGTGGTTGAAGGAAAGAGCGAGGTAGACCAATCCGTTATAACTGGTGAACAGGACCCTGTGTTAAGAGGCGAAGGCGATATGGTGGTCTCAGGTACGAGGAACCTCAATGGTATCCTGAAGATCAGGGCAGAAAAACCTGGTAAAAACAGCACTATAAATGAGGTGTACAGGCTCATTCAATCCGCTTCCATGGGTAGGGTGAAGGTGCAAAGGATAGCTGACGTATTTTCATCAATATTCATACCAGTTGTGCTCGCGGTTGCATTTTCATCATCACTCTTCTGGTATTTCTATCTTGTCTCCACGGGATTTATTTATCCTTGGGAGATAGCTATACTTGTTTTTGTTTCGGTTGTGGTGATTGCATGTCCATGTGCAATAGGACTTGCAGGACCGATAACACTTCTCATCTCTTCCAACATATCCTCCCAGAACGGTATAATCGTAAAAAATTCTGGATCTTTTGACAGACTTGCCAAGGCAACAACGATTGTATTTGACAAGACTGGCACGTTGACCATGCCCGATCCGGTCGTCGAAAATGTACTTCCGGAGGAAGGGATATCCTACGAAGATATTGTGACCATGGCTGCATCTCTGGAAAAATATTCTGATCATCCCATTGCAAAAGCAATTGTCAGCCTTTCGCAGGATAAGAAAATTAAACTCAAAACTGCCAACGAAATCAAGGAGATTCCAGGTTTAGGAATAACGGGAAATGTTGAAGGGAAAAAAATCCAGGTTTCAAGGTCAACAAAAGCGGGCATCACGGGTATCACAATTTCTGTTGACGGAAGAGATATGGGACATATACTCCTTTCATACAGAATAAGGGATTCTGCCTTTGCTGCAATAAGTTCCCTGAAATCAATGGGCAAGAAAGTCTCAATGGTTACTGGGGATTCAGAAGAGCAGGCCAAAAGAATTGCTCAGACCCTGGGTATTGAGGATGTACACTGGGGGGCAATGCCGGCAGACAAATCAGAGATCATTCGGCAATATCAGGAATCCGGCGAATATGTGGTATTCGTTGGGGATGGAATAAACGACAGCGTAGCTCTTGAAACTGCAGACGTTGGCATATCAATGGGATCTGGTCTTGACATAGCCAGGGAAAGCGGAGATATAATACTGCTCAACAATGACTTGAATCATGTTGTTTACTCAGTGATTATCGGTGCGAAAACAATCTCAAAGGTGAAACAGAACATTGGATGGGCAATTGGATACAACTCTGTTCTCTTGCCGGTAGCTGCCGGTGCCCTGGTTCCGCTTACTGGATTGTACATTTACTCTCTGCTTCCAATACTGGCAGCACTGGCCATGGGAATGAGCTCCACTTCAGTAGTTCTAAATTCTCTTAGGCTTAACGGGAAGATTCGAAGATCATTATCACCATATGGTTGGAATGCAGCATCGAAACCCAATAAAACGCAGGCATCACCAGCTCACTGAACCGTTAGTGATGATAATGGGAACAATAGATCTGAAAGTTGGACTTGGGACCCTCCGCATATACGGGCTAATGGATTCGCCTGAGAGGAAATTTCTTGAGATATCCATGGTTTCAGTGAACGGACCATGCAGTGACGAATCATGTCAGATCATACGAAAGGTAGTAGCAAGACTGTCTAAGCCAGCAGACCTGAGCAGGTACATAACTCTAGCAGTTTCTGGAATAACTGTTTATCTGGAGAGAGAGGTATTTGATTCAATAGACAGGGGAAGATCCAACGTTAGAGCAAAAGTGATGCGCTCCGGTAAAGTAGTCGTAAGCGGGATATCCATAATTACCTAAAAACTGTAGTTTGCCATTGTAATCAGAATCTTCCTGGAACGCAAGTTGTATTTGTCAAACTGGAATTTCGTTTCCAGATCGCGCAAGATACAAACATTACTATATATAATAAGAATTAGCATTTAGAAGTATCATGGTTTTACCTTCTTACCTTGGTCCATACGCTGATGAAATATTTCTTGTTCTGACTTTTGCTGTAGGTCTCATGTTGGGTCTTGCAATAAAAAAAGGCATTGTAGCCATTGTTCTTATTGTCGCTGCATTTTTGGTCGCCTCATTCATTGGTTTACCGTATTTTCCGGTTATAGATTATCAATCACTCGTTAATTCTGCGTCATCCTATATTACTCTTGTACATTTCACAGAACCGGTCATCACTTTTGGATTTGTCATTTTCGCCGTCGGCGTGGCAATTGGTGTATGGAAAGGATGAACATAAACTTGTTTTTCAACAGTCATTCCAGTTCAGCCTGCCGATGAGTCAGCTTACCATCTAACGATATCATTTTTAACCTTCATAAGAATGCAACATTCTGTTGGATAACAGGTTAAGTGCATCCACGTCTTTGGGACAGGATCAAAATAACTGCACAATAGGACAAGTGATCCTGCGCAAATGGACGTCATATTTAAATCGGTGTGGTAATACGCCATTATTGTTTTCGATGTAAGTGGGTGGTAAAAAGATTTGAATAGTAATCAAAAAAACCTGATTGCCCGAGTGCTGGTAATAGTAGTTGGTGCCATAATCATATTTTCTGTTCTGATAGGTACCGGCATTATACACATTGGTCAACCATCAACGTCACCCTCATCGAATAAATTCACACCTCCTTCGCAGATCCCTTACGGAAACTCATTCGTGGAGATTAGCAATCAGGATTATGCCGGACAAAATGCTGTCAGCATCTATTTTGACTCTTGGATTGGATGTCCGATCGGCGCGGCAAACTCCTGGGTCATTTATGGAACACTATCAAACTATGGGTTAAACATGATAAGTGATGTAACCTATCATTATTCAGATCCTAACGAGGCTTCGGTCCCGAATCTTCCAGGCATTCTGTTTAATTCTGGAATCAGCTTCAGTACTCAGGGAATCAATGTGCATTTTATCCCGCTTTATATCTATAATGAGACCCTTTACGGATATCCTTACAGCAATGCCCCCATAAGTCAATCCGATCTGCTTAGTGTTGGTTACCAGGAAAGTAATTCTTCTTCAAGTTTCCCGAACGGAATCGCTCATCTTATCTATGAATATACTGCAGTTATACCTACAGAGGGGACGAATGCTAAGCCGTCAGCTTATCTTGGGTTTCCTCCGCATGTGAATACGGTTATGATAATAACAGGCAAAGACGGGACCTTCATGGTAAACGGTCCATTTTATTCCCCTTCAAACATAAATGGGAAAACTGATAGTTTCATGGAGGCGAATTACAATTCCCTCTCATATATTATCAATGCAGAGACACTCTTCCACAGCCAGATACAGAATCAATTATAGTCAAAAGCTAAAGAGGAACAGATCAAAAATATTTTAGCAGTGAACCAAAGTAAATGCCAGGGACTGTTATCAAAGATACGTTTTTTTAGTAAGTTCTGAGGATAATTTGCGTTTCATTGGTTTTCAGTTCTTTTCTTCTTCGCGCAAATTTCCAGTTAGCCCATATAAGGTGGCCGCCACAATAATTGGGTCAATGATATTGAATATCTATTAGTATCAATTATCCGAAAATC
Source organism: Thermoplasmata archaeon (assembly GCA_021799755.1). The sequence continues at coordinate 3,094 of JAJYZU010000017.1, read as the reverse complement.
TACGGTACCTTTACAGCAACAGATTTAACGCTGAATGACCTTATGATATCATGTTGCTGACCGTTTGTCCCTATTGCGGAACTGGATGTCAGATGAACGTTGAATTTATGGACGGGCACATTACGGTCCATGGGTACAACAGATCAAAGGTCAATCATGGAAAGTTGTGCATAAAGGGCTATCAGGGGCTTTCTTATTCGAGTTCTGTTAAAAGAATTGCCCATCCTATGATAAAAAAGGATGGCAAACTTGTCGAGGTACGCTGGGGCGAAGCTCTTGATTATGTCGCTTCCAGGCTCAACCTGATCAGGAATTCATACGGTCCGGATGCGGTTGCCTTTCAGTCTTCTGCTAAATGCACGAATGAAGAAAATTATCTTATGCAGAAGATCGCGCGCCTTTTCGGGACGAATAATGTCGATCATTGTGCAAGGAGCTGTCACAGTTCCACCGTGGCTGGACTCATCCGGACCCTTGGAACAGCAGCAGCTACAGGTTCCATAGAGAGCCTGAAGGACAGCAAAACTTATTTCGTGATAGGATCAAACACTACAGAGCAGCATCCTATCATCGGTACGACAATGATTAACGAGACAAGAAGAGGGAAGCACCTCATTGTTGCAGATCCAAGGAGAACAAAAATGGCTCTGAACGCCGAGGTTTTCATGCAGTTCATGCCAGGTTCGGATGTCGCTCTCCTGAACTCCATGATGAATGTTATTCTCAAGGAGAAGCTTTACGACGAAGAATTTATAAAAGCAAGAACTGAGAATTTCGATGAGTTTGCGAAGGAGATTGAAAAATATGATCCAGCAGTTACAGAATCAATCACGGGAGTATCACCAGATCTGGTGGTGAAGGCTGCCAGACTCTATGCCTCGGAAAAACCTTCTGCAATTCTCTATGGAATGGGAATAACACAGCATATTCATGGTACAGAAAATGTAATGAGTGTTTCAAACCTTGCATTGCTCACGGGTAATCTGGGAAAGAGAGGTTCAGGAATATTCCCCCTGAGAGGGCAGAACAATGTCCAGGGATCTAGTGACATGGGATCGCTGGCAGAGTTTTATCCGGGATATGTGGCGGTAGGCTCTGACATATCAAAGTTTGAGGAATTATGGCAGTCAAAGCTTCCAAATAAGGTGGGACTGACATTATCAGAGATGTTTGATGCCGCGTGTTCAGGAAAACTGAAAGCGATTTACGTGATGGGCGAAAATCCTGTCATCACAGAAGCCAATTTATCCGAAGTGGAAAAAGGAATCAGAAATCTAGACCTTTTCGTGGTTCAGGACATATTCCTGACAGAAACAGCGGAAATGGCCGATGTTGTACTTCCTGCAGCTACGGCACTTGAAAAGGAAGGTACATTCACAAACACTGAAAGAAGAGTTCAGAGAATAGTGCCAGTCAAAGACCCTCCTGGTGAGGCTAAGCAGGACTGGTGGATATTGAGCGAACTTTCAAGAAAACTTCTTGGTTCAAAGGGATATGATTCTCCACAGGAAATATTCGAGGAGATCAGGAAGGCTATACCGAACTATTCCGGTATCAACTATGATGAAATTTATCCCTTAGGCAAACAGTGGCCAGTGAATAAATCCAATCCAAACGGCACAGAAATTCTCCACATGGAAAAATTCACCAGAGGGCTTGGCAAATTCGTACCGGTGCAGTTCAAACCTCCATCTGGCGTAGCCAGCAATGATTACCCATTCATACTCACTACCGGACGGAATTATTTTCACTGGCATTCTGGCACCATGACAAGGAGAAGCGACATTCTCGAGAGGGAATCACCAAGTCCATATGTGGAGATAAACATGGAGGATGCCAAGAAATTGAATATTAGAAACGGGCAGGTAATAGGTGTGGAATCGTCTCTTGGAAAGGTATCACTTCCTGCAAGGACAACAGACGGGATACCTGAAGGCATAGTGTTCATACCATTCCATTTCAAGGAAGCGAGGGTCAATGCACTTGTAGGCGACAATCTTGATCCATATTCCAAGATACCTGAATTCAAGGTTGTTGCTGTAAAGGTGATCCCATGATATTCGTCATGAACAGATCAGAGATGGAAACACTATTCCAGAGGATCCATAGCGATTATGAAACATTTGGAGCAGTTAAGGAATCCGGTGAGGTTGTATTTGACAGAATAGGCAGTTTCTCGGAAGTTTCAGATGAAAAGAGCAGTTATGCCCCGAAGGATTTCCTGATCACCAGATCAGCGAATATACTCGAAGTTCCAAAGCCCGAAAAGAAGGCTATTTTTGGAGTCAAAAGCTGCGATCTTCGCGGATTCCAGATAATGGATCTGCAGATTCTTGGAAAGGATATGTCCTACACGACAAGGAGGCAGAACACTCTCTTTGTTAACTTCGTCTGTACTGAAATGTGCCACGGCGGTTTCTGCACAGCCTTCGGAGGTCCTGTACTGAATGAATACGACATACAGGTGATGCGCAGCGGCGATGAATATTATGTGCAGGCATCTGAGAATTTTAAGGGCTATTTCAAAGATTTCAGGCCTTCCGAGCATGATCCGTTTGCCGATTACAACGATACGTTCTCTCAAAAAAATGGAAAGATTGAAACTGATAGGATTGAGAGCAGGATGAAATGGTCATCCAGTCTCTGGGCAGAGTACGCAAAAAGATGCATTTCGTGCGGTGCATGCAACTATTCATGTCCAACATGCTACTGCGTTGACATTTATGACGACGAAGACGGCAGAAAACAGGAGTGGGATTCATGCATACTTGAAGGCTTCACCCGGACCTCTGCAGGGAATATCAGGCCAGATCTCTCTGACAGGCTGAGGCAGAGATTCTTCCACAAGTACAAATACTATAAGTTATCAAGAGATGAATACTTGTGCACTGGCTGCAACAGGTGTGTGGACGACTGTCCGGTCGATATCGACATAAAGGAGGTGATAACGCACGATTACACCGTTGAATAGATACAGCCCGGAAGTATTGGTGCCCAGCAGGTACAGACTTGAAACAGATGATACATTTACAATAGCCTTCAACAGGAAGAACGAGGGATATGCTGGGCAGTTCTGTATGCTATCAAAAGATGG
>JAJYZU010000165.1 GCA_021799755.1 Thermoplasmata archaeon | reverse complement strand
AGGGTTGAGATGGAGCAGGGAATTATGACAAAACTGCTGAAAATGAAGCTACCGGAACTGATTCTTGCTGCAATGTCGCTATCATCATAAACATAATCAGCCAGCTTGTTCAGGTATTCCTTATCAACTCCAGCTTCTTCCCTGAGAACAATCTCGGCATGCTCACTGATCACAAGATGCTTCTCGACCTCAGTCAGGTTTTCCAGAAATCTGACAGCAAGGATAGAACCAGATCCCCCAGTGACGCCCACCACCACTCTGTTCGATGTCATAGATTTTACCAGATGGAAATGTTCCATTGCGATTTGAGATTAAAATGTTCCTACTTCTTCCTATTGAAGATGAAATACAGTATGAATATTGATGCAACAATGGCTATTAGGGTCCCATACTCTTCGTAGATCTTATTGGTATTTTTGACAATTGGTACAGACCATGAATACCCCGGATAGGCACCAGCGTTAAGAGCCTGGATATTGTTATATCCGCTTATCTGAGACTGCTTGTTCTTAGTCATATTGAATGCTTTCGACATGTTGCCTATGCTGGGGAATCCGATTGTTGAAAGGGCAAGTATGAACTGCAGTCCGTAAGGATTCAGCCCCTGATAACTAAGATCAAATATGATGAGATACTGGGTAAGGTTGGAAGACCAGTTGTATGAGACATACGATGAATTATCATACACGTCCTTGAAAAGACTGTTCCATTCCGAATTGGTAACAGAATAATGTACTGTTGACGAGACCCAGTAATTCACAGACGGAAGAGTTCCTGAAGGTGGACTAAGCACAGGGGTGGAAGCAAAGCTTGTGCCTGTGCCACCCAATATAAACATCAACGTCAGCGAAACGACACCCATTAGCAGTACTTTCTTGTTCATCGGAAATACAACTGGAATAACCCAATGGAACTTCTCCTTAAAAATTTTTCAATTGAGACAAAGACAGCTATTCGTTTCTCATCAAATGTTTAATACGTCCATTCCAGCCGTACAATAACTAGGTCCAGGTACACAGCAACGATCAATGGAAAACTAAAGGTTCAGGGAATCCTTCCTCTGTTTTCCATCTTTCTTTCCTTTCTTCTTATCATTGAGACGAGTAAAACAAGCACAACGCCGGATGGGAGCAGGGCAAATCCGAGGTAAAGCAGCGCCTCATCCAGTACTGGAAGATGTCCAAGCGAGACTGTCAGGTTAGCTGTTTTAGTGCCGTTGTTGTAAATTGTAAGAGACCAGATCCCACTCTGGTTTGCCACTATCACTTCATTAAGAGGCGAAGACGCAGTAACGAAATTTTTTGAGAAAACAAATCCGCTTGGTTCCTGAAGGAGAACGGATACATTGCCCGAATTGGTGGAAACAGCATAGTTTAGATCGTCGCCTGAAGCAACAGAATTGCTAGAATTCATGACGTAGGAATGACCCCCGGCAACAGTTACGGGAATGTTGAGGTGATTGTTGGAGAATATGCCATATCCCGAAATGCCAAGCAGTACAACAGAGGCCACAATGAGTGCGGCACCAATTCGAAGAGTCCATTTAGGATTAAGAGTCACCATTTCTCACTTATTATTTGAGTATCCTTATTAATTCTTTTCATACATATACACTCAGATGACTCTGACTTCACCAGAATCAACCAGATCGAGTTTTGTTATTTTCATCATATCCCTGATCAGATCGAGGAATTTTTTCATCTTTTCTTGATTACAGCCAAGCGTCAGTGAATCCAGAGGCGATCCAAGAGATACCTTCAGTGAACTTTTCAGTCCTCTTATGACGGAAATGGCCGTGAGAAGATCTTTTACGTCATCGTGGTTGGAAACCGCATGAAAATCTGATTTCACAGGCCATTGCTCAAGATGAATGCTCTTTTTTTTGTTTTTGATATCCATCTTATCGTAAAGTTCCTCGGTTATGAAGGGCATAAATGGGGCATAAAGTTTGAATATCGTCAACATAACGTAATTGGCAACGTAAAGTGTCTCGTTTACGGAATCTAGTTTGCCCGCGTTTCTGTCTATCCGCAACTGGGACTTGATGATCTCAAGGTAATTGTCGCAGAAGACATTCCAGAAGAAGTTTTCCACAAGATTCCTGGCCTTCGGCGGATCATATGTCTCCATGTATGCTGTGGCGGATTCCACAACCTCATTGAGAGAGGAAAGTATCCATGAGTTGATCTCGTTTCTGATCTCAGAAACCGGGTTGATGGTAACTCCATCAGCAAGTAGTCTTAGGAGATTGTAAGAGTTGTAAAGTTTTATCACAGTTCTTCTTCCTCTCACGAGTTCCTGTTCAGAGAATTTGATATCTTCACCCATGGAGACACTGGCAGCCCAGAATCTCACAGCGTCTGCACCATACTTGTTGATATATTCATCTGGAGACAGAGCATTTCCCTTACTCTTGCTCAGTTTCGAGCCCGTCGGATCCTGCACGTTGCCGCTTATGATCGTGACATCCCATGGTTTTCTTTCAAAATGAATCAATGATCTCAATATACTTGTAAACGCCCATGTTGAGATTATATCATGCGCCTGGAATCTCGCGCTCATAGGTAAAATGTCTGCATTCAGGCCATATCTTTCCATTGCAATCACCGGGGAAAGAGATGATGTGGCCCAAGTGTCCATGACGTCCATTTCACCAACGGTATTTTTGGAACCACATTTGTCACACATTCTGTTATTGGAAACCCTCGGATCCACCGGTAATTCATCCTCTTCAGGGAGGATCATGGAACCGCAATCCTGACAGTACCAGACTGGAAAAGGAACTCCATAGTATCTCTGTCTGGAAATGCACCAGTCCCATTTCAGCCCGTTTACCCAGTTCTCGTACCTGATTTTCATATGGCTGGGGTACCATTTTATATCATTTCCGACGGAAATTAGGTCGCGCTTCAGGTCGAGGCACCTGACAAACCACTGTTTTCCAGTTATGATTTCAACCGGAGTACCGCACCTTTCATGCACATTGACCAC
>JAJYZU010000016.1 GCA_021799755.1 Thermoplasmata archaeon | reverse complement strand
TATTCCCCTCTATGCACTGTATATTCTTGGAGAAATAGGCATAGTATCGCTGTCAAGCAATACGAACCTGCTCATAATTTCGGCGGGTTTGCTCGTGGCAGTTATCCTGATGTACATGCTCAGCAGGTCTACATTCAACAGGGAAAGTATCCTGACAAAGTGGAAATGAGTGCCGGGTTTAGCGATACATTGCAGGATGACGATCCCTATCATTACCATTTGGACAGCCTCTAAGACCAATCCATATCCTGGCACTTTGAGAAATTCAACACAAGATACAAATCGGCTAAGCAAATGGACATTCTGCAAAACCACGCAATGCGGTCATCACTTTCGTGTTAATCCCTCTGGGCAGTCATTTATTTAAGAGTCGTGGCGTTTATAGGATGACAGGGTTTGACGGGCATTAAATATCCAGTCTCCGGGACAGATAGGTCGCAATCGACGGTTCTCAGGCCCATTTTAAAATGGGCAGGGGGGAAGAGGCAGCTGATGCCGGCGATTCTGCCAATGATCCCTGCAACTTTCGAAAACTACATTGAGCCGTTTGCGGGCGGCTGTGCCCTACTTGTTGAACTCTACAACCTTGGCAGAATAAGGCATGCCATAATCTCCGATCTCAACGGCGAACTGATAAACCTGTACACAGTTGTAAGGAACAGCCCTGGGAAGCTGCTCGACGAGGTCGCAGCTTTGACCTTCGAAAACAGCAGCACTTCATATTATTCTGCAAGGGAGAGATTTAATGACATCATTGGACTCAGGGGGGCAATGATCGAGCGTGCAGCACTCTTCCTGTATCTTAACCGGCATGGATACAACGGTCTATGGCGTGTCAATGCATCCGGAAAGTTCAACGTACCCTTTGGGAGGTACAGGAATCCGGCGATGCCGGATCCTGAGCACATAATGGCCTTCAGCAGGATGCTTTCCCTTGTGGACATCTACAACTGCGATTTCGCTTACACATGCAGCAAGGCTTCAGCTAGCGATCTTGTCTACCTCGACCCGCCGTACTTTCCCCTCTCCAGCACATCCAGCTTCACCGCATATTCAAGCGGCGGCTTCCCCTTCAGCGAACAGAAGCGGCTTAGGGATGAGTGTGTGGAAATGGGAAAAAGAGGTGCCAGGATAATTTTCAACAACTCCTGGTCACCGGAGATTTCATCGTTGTACAGCGAATTTTACAGCGTAAAGATTCCAGCGTCCAGGATCATAAACAGCAAACCGGAAGGCCGTTCAGGCCATTTTGATCTCCTTGGATCAAATTTCATCCCGCCAGGTTGACTGAAGGAATGGTATACCTATCAAAGAGAACTCAGAACCCTGTCAGGTCATCTGGATCTCAGGGTTCACGTGAGAAATTGCCCTGATCATGGAGAAACGAACAGAAATGCCATTGGTACACTTATCAATGGTTCGGATTTCGATCCAAGGATAGCCATAGCAGTAGGGTTATTGCGCTGGTTACTTGACTATCAGAGATCAGAAATATAGATACTCATGGAATCCCTTGGAATCAGCATATCCACGGGGGAGATATCCAATCTCTCAAGGGAATTCCTTATCCGATTCTACTGCATCCACAGAAGGCATCTGAAGGATCTGGAACTGAAAGAATACGTCCTGCATCTCGACGGCACGGGTGAATCCGGCGACGAGATAGTTTTCATGGCGACGAAGGACGGCATCACGGAGATTACGATTGATGCCAGAATCATGCCGTCGGAGAGCAGTGAATACATAATACCGTTTCTTCAGGAAATAAAAGACGTCTTCGGCGATCCCCTCTCCGTTCTGAGGGACATGGACCCGCAATAAGAGAATCTGTATCCATAGTATTCAGGGAAATACTGCAGCTGATCTGCCATTACCATTTCATCAAGGCCATGGGAAGGGACGTCTTTGAGTCGTATTCTGACCTGAGGGATGCAATGGTGTCAACGAAGACACTTGCGGCAATCGCTTCAATAACAATTCCTGAAAGGGGATCAGGAATAATGTACGCTGAGAAACTGTGGATTGCAATAGCCGCTGAATACATCCTGCATCCAAGATCCATACCAAGCAAGTTTCCCTTCGTACTGCCATATTTTCAGCTACTGGAAAGATGCATGGAGATCGAGGATATGCTAAAAAAGATCATGGGATGGAATGCGTCACATCTTATGAAGGCGAAAGACGTCCTTGATCTTCACGCCGCAATAGTGAAGATCACTAGGAACCAGTCCGTTCTGGAAGAATACCGCATACTGGCAAGGACATGGTCATGGTTCGAAAAGATCAGGAAAGCGTTAAGGGTATCCAGAGAGATGAGTTCCGGAGAATCCCGGAAGGAAGTTGTTGACGTCAGTGCCATGGGTAAAGATCTTAACAGCGCAATGTCAGCAATCATGGAGGAGGTTAAATTCGCCGGTGGTGAACTCGGGAGGATATCCAAAATATTTGAAAATCGCATAGAAGATCACAGGGAAGAGCTTCCCTCTCCCGTCATCGAGAAGGACGGTAAAACCATCAACGTTGTGAGACACAACAGAATCGAGGAGATAGGTCACAGGTGGAGCAGGATGCACATCCGAAGACGGACAGGAAGATCACAGACATCCAAGGAAATGGGCATGTTCGGAGCCCTTACTGCGATCCTTTCCAACATGGAAAACGAACGATACATTGATAAAATCCTATCGAGGATTGATTTTCTCAAAGAATTCACATCAATCACCAGAGAGGAGATGGATAAAGCAAAGAAACTCATAAGGCCCAATCCATGTGAACCTGTCATACGGAAAGACGGGAAAAGGAAACCAATACTTGACGCTCTTGTCAAAATTCTTGAAATACACGAAGAATTATCAGAGAAGGAATTGAAAACATGGATCGAATCGATTAAAATCTAAGATTATTTTGACGCCATATCACCAACTATTATACAACGGCGTTGTATTTATATATTATAAGACATTAATGCATGAATGGTTGGAAATATCAACTCTAACAACGTAATGCGTTTTGCGGATAGATATGCTATAGGCTGCGAGAAGGGGATGGAATCCAAGCATTTTCTGAGAGTTTCCATTCCTGGTGGCGTTTTAACAACAGAACAATTCAGAGACATTGCAAATATATCAGAAAAATACGGGAAAAAATACGCAGAGATAACATCAAGACAGGATATACAGATGCACTGGATCAAGGGTATGGAATCGATAGAGATTTTTGAAAAATTAGAAAAGATTGGCTTTACAACCGATTTTTGCGGTCAGTGGAAACCGATGGCTCATTTTGGAGATGTACGGAATGTTGTTGGGTGTCCTGCCTCCGGTGTAGACAAGTTTGAGTTGATAGACTGTTTGCCCTTCATAAATAAAGTTAAGAAATTTCTGGCTGGAAACAGAGATTTTCTTGATCTACCGAGAAAATTCAAGATATCTATTTCCGGTTGCCCAAAGAACTGTGTTTCTCCTGAAATTCAAGATCTGGCTTTGGTAGCAACTAAAAATGAAAATGGCGAGGTTGGTTTTGTAGCATTTCTTGGTGGTGGAACAGGTACTCCACCACATATCGGAAAACCATTAGGGGTGTTTATTCACAAGGAAGACTATTTGGAGGTTATCAAGGCGCTTCTCCAAATGTATCGTGATATAGGCCCACGAGACAGCAAGGCACGTTCCCGGTTCAAATTCTTTGTTGATAAAATGGGCATAGACTGGATTAGGGAAAACCTCCAAAATGTGGCTGGCGGAAAACTCGATAAGTTCAACCAAGGCGCACTTGATACAAGTGGAAACGAGCATATCGGAATCAATCCCCAGAAAGCCGATGAATATTGTTACATCAACTACCCCATTCAAAATGGAGAACTAACGAGCGCCCAGATGCTCAAGATAGCAGAGATTGCAGAAACCTACGGTTCATCAGAATTACGGCTTACGCCCTTTCAAAATTTAATTTTCACCGGAGTTGAGTGGAAAAACACAAGCAAAATAATTCAGGAGATGAGGAGCATTGGGCTTCCGTTCAATGATTTTCCCTTGGCTTGGACTGCACTGTCCTGCCGTGCTGCATTTTGCAGGTTAGCAGTTACATCAGATAGTACGTCAGCGAGAACCAGAGAGATTGTGCACTATCTTGAGGAGAGATTTGGTGCAAAACTCCATGCACTCAACCTAAAGTTATCAGTCAGTGGTTGTCCAAGTGCATGCAGCAGATTTCCGATAGCAGATATAGGCTTACAAGCAATGCGGATTCGCGACAGTAATAGCACGATAGAGGGATATAACTTGTATCTAGGTGGTGGACTTGGAACGAATCCCTCGTTCGGAAGACTCGTAAAACGTGCTGTTCCTACAGCCGAACTCGACATCAGACTCGGAAATATCATAGAGAGGTTCACCCAGAAAAAAACAGGTGATGAAACGTTCAGAAGCTTCTGCCAAAGGCAATCGGTTAATGAACTGGTTGAGTTAATGGAATAATGTAAGGGTGATAATGATATCTAAAAATAAGAAAAGAACGAGTCTTAATGTTGTTGGCCTTCCATGCCCCTATCCGGAAGTGCTCACTGTTTTTAGGGCGATGGAACTTAAAACTAAAGACGTCCTTGAAGTAACACTGGATAGCCCGCCATCCATAGATATAATAAAAGATGAATTGCTAAATTTAGGATTGACAATTAGCTCTGTGATAGAGATTAAAAAAAATGTGTGGAAAATAGAGATTAAAAATTAGCCGGTGTAGACTATGAAGAAAAAATATGGGTTGGAAAGAGAGAATACACGAGCCCCTTTTGATATGGCGGCTAACATAATCTGTTCAACCATAAGGAGTACCCTGGCACTGGGATTGGTAAGAGATCATCACTTCACGCAGGAAAGGGTCGCAGAGGCTTTTGGCATAAAGCAGCAGGCTGTAAGTAATTATATATTAGGTATAAGGGGGGGCAATAGGGCCCTAGTAGATATGCCGGAGTTTTCGAACAACATAAAGTTGATAGCTGAAAGAATTCGAAACGGAGCAACAGGTAATGACTTGACCTTAATGATAAACAAGGTCTGTATGAAACTCCTGGCCAACGAAAACATATACCTAGCTATCAGCGAATCGAGGAATCGCAACAAACTCAACGACATGACCGTGTAGGTATTCTATACGATGATGCTTTAGGAGGTGTGTAAATCATTTTAATTCCTGCATAAGATACTGTTTGATAAAACAAAGATGCCTCACAGTAGTAAGGAAATTTATTGCTGGGTTTCGTGAAAACATTAATTGAAAGAAGTCAAAAAGAAGGTATTGTAAATGAAAAATGAGCTAAAAGATTCTATAATAAAGAAAGGGATGGTTTTCATAGTTGGTGCTGGACCAGGAGACCCTGATCTAATTACCGTCAAGGGCAGATCATTGTTGGAATCTGCGGATGTCGTTATCTATGACCAATTGATAAGCAACGATTTGTTGGAGACATTCGACAAAAAAAAGATATCTCTCTCGGTGAAAACAGAATTCGCCAATGATTCGACGCAAAGAATTGAACACATATATGATGATATAGATACGTATATTTCACGGGGGTATAATGTTGTTAGATTGAAGGGTGGAGACCCTTTTTTATTTGGAAGAGGGTGGGAGGAAATCGGGTTATTGAGGAGAAAACAAATTAAATTCGAAATTGTGCCGGGAGTGAGTTCGGCTCTTGGCGTTCCGACGAGTATTGGACTGCCGCTGACTCAGCGAGATTTGTCTTCATCCATCTTGATTGTGACGGGCCGTAGGAAACGAGGTGAAGATCTGGATTGGAAAAACGTTTCACAGTTTCAAGGCACAGTAGTAATTCTGATGGGGATCAGTGAAATTGAAAGAATAACAGCAGAACTAATGCTTAATGGAATGGATGGGAATAAGCCAGTAGTAGTCATACAGAATGGAACAAGAGTAGATGAGAAGATCATATCTGGGAATTTATCTGAAATAGCGCAACGGGTTAAGCGTGAGATGATAAGATCTCCGGGTATAATTATTATTGGAGATGTAGTCAGGCTTTGGTTGCTAGATCATTTCATTGGCAACAATGAAAAAAAAAGGAGCTAGAGCATGACTTTTTTGCCGGTCATGATAAATATCGAGAACAGAAAAGTAGTCATTTTTGGAGGAGGCAAGATTGCTGCCAGAAAGGCTAAGCAGATATTAGATCATGGAGGTATAGTTACAGCGATTGCCACTGCCTTTGACAGTGCGTTCGATAAGCTGACTGTAGATACGCTACGCATAGATATGGATGCGTCGTTCGAAATTGCCATGCCCCTGGCCGGTGCATACATGGTGATAATAGCAACAAACAATGAAAATCTCAATGATCGTATAGAAAACGAATGCATACAACGTGAGATTCTGTACAACAGAGTGGATCATGCGGAAAGCCCATTAATTTTCCCCGCTTCCACTGAACAGGAAGGAGTGATAATTTCTGTCTCCACTTTAGGCAAATCACCATCATTTTCAGTATTCTTAAGGGATTTATTGATGTGCCAGAGTTATCGCTACCTACGCGCCATGCCCGTAATACAGAAGCTAAGGCGTGATGTACACATAAGCGATCTTCACAGAAAAGGACTTTTCTTTGGTCGGCTGTTTAATACGGACCGTTTTTGGGAACTTATAGATGAGAACAAATTTGAGGAGGCGTACATTCTTGGCGAATCGCTTTCCTATCACTTTTAGCTATAATACTGACGTTTTTACGCGCATAGTTTCTTCTAAGGGATGTACCCGTGCCTCTCCGAGTCTTTTACCGACATTTTTATGAAGATGTAACTGAAAGAATTTGGGTCATCGGACTTTCACGTTGATGAGTATATTGCGATAATACTGCTCTTTGGTTTGATTGCTGCCTATAATAGCTGATATTCTATAATAATATTCATATACCATGTGTTCATATGATAATTATGGCTGCTGGAAAGCTCAAACACGGCTCCAATGATAAATCAGAGATTCGGGAATGGAAAAGAAAACAGGGGTTTGAAACGGAAGTTCCATGAAAATAAAGAAGAATAACCTGACAGAGATAGCGTGTTTTCCTATTTCTTCCGTTTAAGTTCCAGTTTTTTCCTCGTGGTTATCTGTATACCGCTGCATGGGATTGCCTTTGGTAATGTTACTGAAAGTGCAGCAAGGAGTTTTGAACCAAGTTCCCTTGGTTCCGGTATCTGGTTGTATTTGACGGCACTTGCCTGTACTGAAATGCAGTTTATGGATGACAATTCATGTGTGCCTTCCTCCACCGTGATATTTATATTATTCCACTTTTCCCGACTCTGATGGGATGCTTAAGAGGGCTGGATAGCCCTGATAAGTAAAATATCACCAACGTTATTGTGGGATCACCGTTAGGAGGGAGATGATCCCACGTATACAGCAATGGATATTTCGACAAAAAGTATTGTATGCACCACTCGGGATGAGGATGGCAGCATTGTCAGAAAGGATGACATAGAGAACAGCTTCGAGAAGCTCGGAGAATTTCTGGACAGCTTCTCTCCCGGAGACAGGTTTGTAATGGAATCTACAGGCTTCTACGAACCGCTGTATGATTTCATTGAGTCAAGGGGATTTGACGTGATCCTCGCGAATCCCCTGAAGATCAAGCTGATCGCAGAATCCAGGATGAAGAACGATGATGTGGATTCCGAGATCCTTGCCAAGCTCCTGAGGAATGACTGGGTACCGGAATCATATGTTTCACCGAAGGAAATCAGGGAAATCCGCAGGATCGTCAGGACAAGGATTCAGATCAAGCAATCCCTGAGATCGTACAAGAACTGCATCCGGTACGAGTTGTTGAGGATGCATGTGGATTATGAAGTGGATCCGTTCACCAGGAGGGGAAAGGTCTTCCTGTGGAACCTGCATAATCCACGCATCGATTCCTATCTCAACGTTCTGAACGGCATGGAGGGGGAGGTGATCAAGATTGATCAGTCGATTGTTCAGTATGCCGGCATACAGGACGTAAAACTCCTTCAGACCATTCCCGGCATTGGGCTGTTCTCGGCTGTATTGATTTATTCAGAGATTGGAGACACCAATAGATTCTCGGATTCCTCGAAGCTCCTTGCATATACCGGCATGATACCTTCTGTCAGGCAATCCGCGGATGTGGTCCATTATGGCCACATAATGTATCAGGGTTCTAAATACCTGAGGTGGATCATCACAGAGTCCCTGCATGTGCACATGAGGTTTGATCCAGGTTCCAGTGTGTCGAAATTCTACCGCCGCATTTCCAAGGGAAAGAAGAAATCGAAAGCACTGGTGGCGGCGGCCAACAAGCTCATGAAGGTCGTATTCTGAGTCCTAAAGGAGAAGAGACCGTACTACAGGAATGAAGCTCAATAGATAGGCCTCGCTTGTGTCCCTGATGAAAAGCATCGTGACTTTGATTGAGGGAATCTGTTGGGAAATGGCCGGACTATCCATAGTGCTGGAGAGCAGCGGATAGGTGGATGACCGCGCATTTTGATCCATCGACAAAGAGGAGGCCATTAAGGAAAGGTTAAAGAGCATCATTCCATTGATGCCTATAAAACGGTATCCCTCTTAACATAGGTGGGACAAAATTATTCCAGGTACAGTCCCCTGTAATCTTTTATCACATCCGGGTTGGTATGCCTCAGGTAGCTGTACTGCCTTAAGTTGTGCATGTTAATCTTCAGGGACTCTTCCGTATTCTTCCTCAAAGGCAGTTTCTTCCTTATCTTGACGGTCATCTTTCTCTTCATCATTGAATTGACGGATTCGGATATTGATCGCATGTGATACTGATCAAGCCATTCCTGTGTGTCATCCATGAAATGGTACAGCATCGTCTTACATGATTCTACGCCTCTGGCACGTAACGTTGCATTTGTCCTGGGAAGGAAATACGGTGTTATTCCGTACTCTTCAATGATGGAACAGATCTTTCGATTGGAATATAATGCGTCTCCAAGCATGACGGATATCTGTGGGCACAGATATACGGTCTGTGCCATTATGTCCGGAAACATGGACAGCTCTCCAATGGAGTGATCATCAGTGGTGAAATAGCCGGAGATAATCTTGGTATGAATTCCGACTAAAAATGAAGAATACTGGAAGTCACGCTTTCCTATGGTGTGAGGGAAAGCATCAGATTCTTTTATGCCTTTATTCTTCTCTTTCTCGATCCTCTGCTGGCTCCTCTTGGATTCGTAATTGACCTTCATGGTACTTGGATCACCGGTGCCATCTGTGGAGAATATCTTCTCTTCTGAATTTCCCGCTTCGTTCGTGATCTTCAGAACTTCGTCCAGTATCTTTTTTATCCTTTCTGGATCGTATCCGCGCTCTATGATCTTATATAGGTGATCTTGTACGAGAATTCGGATGATGTGCCAAGCTTCTCCCCGAACAAACGGAGGAACCCCTGTGCAACCCTGTTTGGCATGCCGACGTATGCCTGCATGAGCATGACCTTCACAATATCCTGGACGGTACGGGTAGCCTTCCCGGTCCTTTCTTCTTTTCCGGGATACTGGATGCTGCAAGATCCACAGCATCCCTTATGGTTTTCAGGACATCTGCGATCTCGTTCACCTGTGCCCTATCGTACTCATGCCAGTTCCTGTCCTTCTCCTCCCTCCCCTCGTGCGGGAAAGATTTGTCCCTTACGGATTTAACAAGATTGATCAGATCTTCGGCAGTCTTCCTGGCCATGGATGTATATAACGGACAGGTTTAAATACATTGTGTATATCTACTATACATAATGGAATCACTCATAGTGGCTTTCAGGCTCCCAACGGAAACAGACACAAACACCCTTAACAAATTTGTAAGGGGACTCTATGGGCAGGACTCAAAATCCTGGAGTGGAAGATATGAATTCCACAGAAAGGGGATAATGGAAGATATCCCATTCAGGAAATTCATAAGGGGAGTCATAATAATACAGGATTCTGATCTGGAGAAAGTGCTCTCATATCTGGCCATGTATAAAGCAGAATACTATGCAGGAACCATAACAAAGGTCTCCGGAAGCTATGTTAGCACGGGAGTTCAGTAAGATAATTTTGTCCCAAAGCTCGCCAGGCTATGATAGCCATGGACAATGAGAGAAAGGCACAATGCAGCCTTGGAAATACCAATCCGTCGTATTGAATCCCACGAAATTTATATCCTCCAGACTGTTGTATTTTCATGCCTGTTACGGAAACCGCGAGAGGCAGACTGATACTGTTCGGCGTGGCAGCACTTGCATCCATTTTCCTTTGGATATCCGCCGCGTGGCTTATCAACCCGTGGTTTGATTTCTATACAGGTGCCCTTAGCGCACTGGGATCGCCGGGTGCCACCGACCCCTGGATATATAATGTCGGCCTTATGTTCACTGCCATCCTGATTGTGCTGTACGCCTCCGGCCTGATCCTTTATTCACGGAATGAAATCCAGACAGTGGGTACGTCATTCTTCATTGTCGCGGCAATGTTTCTTGCGCTGGTAGGGATCTACCATGGCGGCACATATCCGCATGATTTCGTCTCTGTGTGGTTCTTCATCCAGGCGGATATTGCCATCCTAATCTGGGGATCCGGGGCTCTCCTGCAGAAGAGAATAATCGGGGCATATTCCGTTGTCATTGCTGTATCTGCCACATTCTTCGCCTACGCAGTCAAATGGCCATCATCAGCTGAGCTTGAAATGTTCGGTACCTGCGCAATATCACTGTGGGTGATGCTCACCATTGTATTCTCGCGCATGAACAGGATTTGATGTCGGTGCGCAATCTAGATATTCCCGGTAAAAATAGCTGGGTTACAGGAAACCGGTGTTTATGACGCAGAAAGACTACTCACTGACCCATGGCATGCAACTGCTGATATCGGATTTCATGCTGGTTTTCCCCTTCCTTATAAGCTTCATTGTGGCCGTGATCCTTGAGGCCATCGCAGGTGTCGTGGCATCTGCATTTGCCTTCAACGGCATGTTCGCAATCGGCAATAACCTGCTCCTGCTTCCATTGGGAGCCATTATTCTCGATTCTGCAATATTGTTCGTCGTGATACTTATTGAGGCATTTGGAGTGATATGGCAGTCTGATGCCGTCTCAATCCGCAGCAGGGGGTACCGGTTTGGGCTGGAGTCATCCTTCAGGGGGGCACTCGGATCTATCAGCAAGTACGCAGGGATAATGGTTTTCATGGCCATTATCGGGACTGCCATCAACTTCATACCTCTATTTGGGGAATCACTGTCCAATCTCTGGATAGCCTACTCAGCCTACGCCCTGATGATCAGCTCACTCACGGGAAGGACATTCTATGATGCCCTCTCCAGAGGAGCTGACTCGCTCCAGAAGATGTATGACAGTGAGTCAATCACCGGGATCTTCTTTGCCCTGGTGATTATCGTTTCAGTGATACCGGTGATTTCAGGGCTGGCGATCCTGGTTGAGGTCATACTGGGATCAGCGGCGATTGTGGAATATGAGAACAAGCAGGGCTGAAATTCAGGAACTGCTCTCCGGAAGAGTCCGCAGGATCCTGCCCGCATACAGGTAGACGATGTATGAAAGCACTATTCCCAGCAGCGCTAATGGCCCCCACATCAGGACTGGATCGGAATAGAAGTATGACAGCATGACAGTTCCGACGAGCGGCGCTATTGGCTGAACCAGCCCTATGACAAGCTGCGCGGCTCCGAAGTACTGTCCGCGCTTGTCTGGCGGGGACATCTTGCCGATAATGCTGTATATCACTGGGGAAATCACGTTCTCGCCCATCGTGATAGCTACTACGTCAATGACCAGGAAAACAATGCCGGAAAAGAATGCAAGGGCGAGGAATGAAAAGGAATAGATAAGGCCGCCTATTGCTATCCTGGTGCTGTCCCTGACCCTTTGAAACAGTACATTGGTGGGCATCTGCAGGAATACAACTGCAAACCCGTTGACTGTATATAGTATCCCTATGGCCCTGTTGGTTATGAAGTCGACCCTGCTCCAGAAGAGCGTAAGGGTTGTGCCCCACTGTCCGGCCACGAAGAATATTGACCCGATAAGCAGGCTGATTATGATGAACTTGGTGTCCTTCCTCGGGAATGAAAAACCGGAGGATGACAGGCTCGTCATGTGCGGCGTCTCCTGGACATAAAGAGCGTATATGATCCATTCAACAGCAGTTGACACCGCAGGGAAGAGGAATACATAGCCGTAGTTCAGGTACGACAGGAAGCCTCCTATTGCAGGCCCAGCGGAGAAGCCTATGTTTGCCATTATCCTGACCACCCCGAATGCATCCGTCCGGTCTGACTCCTTCACGGTGTCAGTGATTATGACGTTGTCCAGTATTCCTTGAATGCTCATCAGCGGCTCGACCATTACGAATGCTACATAGATGACATAGATGTACGATCCCAGGAAGATCAGGGTGGAGATCACGATGAAGATCAGCATTATCAGCGGCGGAGTTATGAGTGCCAGCTTCCTCCTGCCGAACCTGTCTATGAGGTTCCCACCATAAATGGAAAATGGGAGTGATATTATCGCGGTGATGAAAAACAGGAAACCGACAACCGGATAGGGGACATGCCTGACAACTGAAAGATAAAGAGGGATGAATATCCACGCCTGGGAACGCCCGAGCACCCTGATAAGCTGGGCTGCAGATATGGCTTTCACATATCGGTTCGAAAAGACTCCACCCTTACTCAACGAAGGAAAATAGGACTTAGGCAAGTTATGGCGGTAATATATAGGGAAATAAATATATTTGTTATCTCAGAAATTCGCTCAATTTCCTCGCATTCCTTGAAAGCCTTGAGAATTCCTCGAAGGTCAGCTGCTGTGAGGAATCTGAAAGAGCGTTGTCAGGATCATTGTGGACTTCAATCTCGATCATGTCCGCCCCGGATGCGACGGCTGCCAGTGCCATTGACTCCACGTATGCCCTGTTCCCGGCGGGATGGCTGGGATCGGCGCATATAGGCAGGTGCGTCCTCTTCCTCATTACCGGAATGACTCCACTGTCCATGGTGAATCTGGTCCCGTCCTCAAAGCCCCTGGTTCCCCTGTAGCACATGACAACATTTCCGTTTCCTCCTGATAGCAGGTACTCGGCGGAATTCAGCCATTCCGAGACTGTGTTTCCCATGCCGTTCTTCAGGAGGATTGGCCTTTCGGTCCTGCCAAGGTTCCTCAACATTGAGAAGTTCTGCGAATTCCTCGATCCGACCTGCAGCATGTCAACGTTCCGCTCAAACATGGGGTAGTCAGCCAGATCCATTATCTCTGATACCACCGGCAACCCCGTTGCGTCGGAAGCTTTCCTGAGCAGCCTTAATCCTTCTGCGCCCAGACCCTGAAAGGAATACGGCGAGGTTCTCGGCTTGAATGCTCCTCCGCGCAGCATGTCTGCACCAAGATCCTTCACGTTTTCTGCCACGGTCATTACCTGTTCCTCAGACTCGACCGCACATGGGCCGGCTGCTATCACCAGGCGCTTTCCCCCGATCTGTATTCCGTTCACGTCGACAATCGTCCCCTCCGGCTTCAGGCCCCTCGAATGCAGCCCTCCGTCAATCAGCATTGCCTCTCCCGGAGCAATCACCATGCCATCTTTTGGGAACGGATCGACCACGAATACGCGCTTTCCGTATAGTGACAGCTCCCTGAAGGTGGAGGTGGAATCCATCATCGCATCCCTGAGCCTTCCCTCAAGATGCCTGCTGTGTGGGACAACTATCAATATATTCACCCCCGATTTCATTGAGCGTCTCAAGGATGCGTGTGAACGCGATTTTGGAGAACGGGTTGAGACGTATGGTATCTTTCAGCACCTCGCCGTTCTGAGCCCCGGAAACCCTGGCAAGAGATGCGAGAGCGTTCCTTGAGTGCGTGGAGACATCGGTGTCAGCCATCATCCTTGATGAGAGGATAGATATTATGTACGGTATGACCTGCAGCTGGATGGCCAGCTGATCGTGATCCTCCGCGGTCATGGAAATTATGTTGAAGTCCGGGAACAGGGATCTCACGATCTCGATTGATCCTGCAGGTGAAATGTCCCTGATGAAAGCAATATTGTTCATGCCCTCCTCATCCACGGAAAGCGGCCCGAAGAGAGGATGAATGCTGATTACCCCATTCCGGAACTCCTTGAATGGCCTCTTCACGGAGGATGTTTCAATGATGGGGCATACTGGCGTGTATTTTTTCAATAACCCGATGCTTTCGGCAATGGGAACTGCCAGGAGAGCGATGTCAGCATCCCGGATTTCCTGATCAAGGATGCCTGCGTTGAAAATGTCTATCCCGACAACAATATGGCCTGCAGAGGTGAACATGGATGACAGGACGCTTCCAAGCCTTCCCCTCGAACCAATTATTATGATCCTCATTCAGGCACCATCCAGCAATATCCTTGAGATTC
>JAJYZU010000164.1 GCA_021799755.1 Thermoplasmata archaeon | reverse complement strand
AAACCGATAAAAATTAATGCCTCAAATTTGTATGGTTAAGTATGAAGTCACAGGAACGGTATGAACTGACTCTTGCAGAGCTCCTTAAAAACGCCGTAGAAAGAAACCCAGACCAGATTATCTCCTACCGCGGAGAACTTAATTTTACATATGAGAATTTTCTCGACAGGGTAATCAGACTTGCCAAGTCGTTAATCAAGTCTGGCCTGCAGAAAGGTGATAGAGTTGCGGTCATAGACTGGGACACTAACAGGTACCTGGAGGCATATTATGCGATACCGATGGCAGGCGGGGTTATCCATACTGTAAATATAAGGTACCCTCCAGAACTTATATTTTACACAATACAGCACGCTGAGGACAAATTCGTTATCGTGAGGGATGAGTTTGCTCCGAGACCGGAGATGAACAAACATCTCTTTGATTTCATAAAGCTCTGGATAGTCTATTCCGAATCTGGTAAAATAACAACCACGCTTGAACCGGTACGTAATTATGATGATCTGATAAATGAAAATAGTGAGGTGGATCTCCCGGAAATCCTTGAGGATGATCAAGCTACTATTTTTTATACCTCAGGAACCACAGGGCTCCCCAAGGGAGTCAGTTTCACTCATCGGCAGTTATTCCTCCATACTCTGGCCTTGGGATCTGCGACCAATGACGACCCCATAAATGCCACAAGCGATGATGTTATAATGCCCCTGGTTCCCATGTTCCATGTACATTCGTGGGGATTGCCTTACTTTGCGATCATGCGAGGAATGAAATACATCCTTCCCGGAAAATACGACCCAGGTGAAATTCTGAAAATAATAGAGAAAGAACACGTGACGCTGAGCGCGATGGTTCCCACCATATTGTACATGCTTGTATCTCATCCGGACGCCCCAAAAATACTCCCCAATGTAAAATTAAGGACACTCATAGGTGGAGGAGCACTACCGAAGGGACTGGCAATGAACGCCAAAAAGATGGGCGTTGAGGCTGTATCCGGCTATGGAATGTCTGAAACCTGCCCAGTTCTTACTCTGGCAACATTCAATGTGAATGTGAAAAAGCTGCCTGAAAACGAAAGAGAAAAGTATCTGACCAAGACAGGGGTCCCGATACCCATGGTATCTCTAAGAGTTGTGGGCAAGGATGGGAATGACGTACCCAATGATTCAACGACCATCGGAGAGATAATAGTGCAGGCTCCCTGGCTTACTAAGGAATACGTGAAAGATCCAGAAAACACCAAAAAACTCTGGATAAATGGCTGGCTGCATACGGGCGATCTCGCCGTAATGGATGAGTTCGGCTACATTTCGATTGTTGACAGGGAGAAGGATGCAGTGAAATCCGGTGGTGAATTCATTCCAACGCTTGTTCTTGAAGATCTTATGAGCACCTGTGAAGGCGTCAGAGAGGTTGCTGTTGTTGGCAAGCCTGATGAGCAATGGGGAGAAAGACCTATCGCATTCATAGTGGCATCGCCTGACCTTACCAAGGAAAGGCTTGCGAATCACTTTGACACACTGCTGAAGGCTGGAAGAATTGAGAAATTCTGGATACCGGATGATTACATCTTTGTCACGGAACTGGCAAAGACCAGCACTGGAAAGATAGACAAAAAACCTTTGAAAGAAAAGGCCCGAGGATTGTAATCTTTTCTTTCATTTCGATTCTTTGTCTGAAACCTCCTGTTTTTTTCTTCATAACAGTCCAGAAAATTAATATTATATTAAATGCTCTTTCCTTTAGATGAGTTTCGATACTGGGAATGATTATTCAGGCTCTGACGATGGCTGGCAGGGTACTTCAGAGGAAGAATTGCGAAAAATCGCAGAAGGTACAAAATCTCTGATCAAGGTGTTCGGTGTTGGTGGCGGAGGTTGCAACACAATCAACAGACTATACAGGGAAAGAATATCCGGTATAGATCTCATAGCATGCAATACAGACGCAAAACATCTAAGCAAGATAAGAGCAAATTACAAGATTCTTCTTGGCGAAAACCTCACTCGCGGACTCGGCTCCGGAGGCGATCCGAGAATCGGTGAAGCAGCTGCACTGGAGTCTGAGCAGGAAATTATCAATTATGCCCACGGCGCAGAGGTGGCATTTGTAACTACCGGACTGGGTGGTGGTACCGGTACGGGTTCGACACCTATTGTTAGCAAGGTGCTCAAGGATCATGGATCATTGACTATTGGAGTGGTAACCCTCCCTTTTACGGCTGAGGGTCCGATAAAAAGAAGGAATTCACTGATTGGCCTCAGGAAGCTGAAGGAGGCATCAGACACCGTGATAATTATACCCAACGACAAGCTTGGGGATATAGCCCCTGATATGCCGCTCGAGAAGGGTTTCCAGTTTGTGGATGAAATTGTTGTTAACGCAATCAAGGCTGTTACTGAAATAATCACCAAGACAGGTCTTATCAACCTTGATTTCAACGATTTGCGTGAAGTGACCAAAAACTCAAAGGAAGCCATGATTGGCATTGGCGTTTCCAAAGATCCTATCGGGACAAGAGCGATTGAAGCTGTCAGGCTGGCCGTAAATTCCCCATTCCTCCAGGTTGACCTCTCCACATCCACCGGTGTTATTGTCAATGTTTCCGGTGGAACTGACATGGAAGTTCAGGAAAGCAACGATGCTGTTGAAGAGATAAGGAAGCTGGTTTCCAGCAACACAAAAGTCATTCTGGGAACGAGGATTGATCCTTCACTGGAAGGAAAGATTCAGGTCACGATAGTTGCAGGCGGAGTTTCATCCCTGGCAATAAAGGGCAGTGACAACCTCAACAACAACGATGGCATAGATTACATAGTCTGATTATTTTCTCCTGTTGATGGAATTCCCACTTTCAGGACTTCGCGAATTCCTCTTTTCTCCGCGCGTCCTCAAAAGAGTAAATATCTGTGAGAGAGTAAGGACACAAAAGATGAGACCGATCATCAGAGCTATGAAGAAGAACACCACAGCATCCAGGAATATAGGAATGCCCTGGA